>JAYSPJ010000887.1:0-8165 GCA_043722155.1 Bradyrhizobium sp. | reverse complement strand
ATCTCGCTGTTGCTGTCAAAGCAACCCGAATCTGATTTGCGCCCCTTTGGGAACCCCCTTACTGTTCCGATTCACATCAACCGAAAACCGCTCTAGTCCGAACACGCTGATCGCCTATGCCGCGAAAGCCGGATCGACCGCAGCCGACGGTGACAGCAAGAACAGCCCCTTCACTGCCGCTCTGGTCAAGCATCTGCCCAAACCGGGGCTCGATCTGCGCAAGGCGTTCGGCTTCGCGCGCGACGATGTTCTCAAAGCCACCAACAACAAGCAGGAACCGTTTATCTATGGCTCGCTGGGTGGAAAGGATGTCGCGCTGGTGACAAATCCGGCCGTTGTAACGTCCCCCGCGACCGCGGCGGCCGATCCGGAGTCAGCGATTAGGCGCACCTATGAACTCGCCGAACGGGTCGGCACCCGGGCCGTTTGGGATTCATTCATTAAGAACTATCCAAACAGTTTCTACACCGATCTGGCCAAGGCCCAGCGTGACAAGCTCGGCGCGGAAAACGCCAGTGTTGCGGCCGCTGAAAAAGCGAGGGCTGCGGAAGACGAGCAGAAGCGCCTCGCCGTCGAAGGCGCCAATGCCGCGGAACAGGCGAAGGCCGCCGCGCAGGCGAGGGCCGCCGAACAAGCCCGTATTGCCGCCGAAAAGAAAAAGTCGGTGGAAGAGGCCAAAGTTGCCGAGGCCGAGCGTGCGAAGGCCGCCGCGCAGGCGAAGGCTGGGGAAGAAGCCAGACTTGCAGCAGAGAAAACGCGCAAACTCGAGGAAGAAAAGGCCGCCCAGCAGCGCGTCGCCGCCGAAAGGAAGAAAGCTCTGGAGGATACCAAGATCGCCGAGGCCGAGCGCGCGAAAGCTGCGGCGCAGGCGAAAAGCGACCAAGAGGCGAGAGCTGCCGCAGACGACAAGCAAGCAAAGGACGACAAGCCAATCGGTCAGCTCGCGGCCCTGACGCCGGCGGACCAACCCGGCGAGACGATTTCGAAGGCGTCCGCCGCCGACATCCCGCGCTTGCTGCAGGCCGAATTGCGCCGGGTCGGCTGCATCACCGGCGCCATCGACAGCACCTGGACCGCGGGTGCGCAAAAATCACTAATGCTTTTCAACAAGAGCGCCGGCACAACACTTGATGTGAAGATCGCGAGCCTCGATGCGCTCGATGTTATCCGCAGCAAGCCCACGAGGATATGTCCTCTGATCTGCGACCGTGGCTATAAGGTCGATGGCAACGTTTGTGCCAAGATTTCATGCAAGGCAGGCTATGAGGTCGGCGACGACAATACCTGCGAGCGCGTCGAAGTCAGAAAATCCACCGTCAAACGCGAGAGTACGCCAGGCGACAGATCACAACCGCCAGTAGCCGAACGTCAGCCGGAGAGGCCGTCCGGCGGAGGTGGAAAGGACATTGCGTCTCTCTATGCTCAGTGTAGGGCGCAAGCCAAGGCGGAGGGAGGAGGAGGAAGGGGGAATCGCGGAATGAATTTTTCGAGGCTGGACGCATGTGCACGTAATGGTGGTCGACTTTAGAAAGATGAAGCATTTCGTCCGATAGAGCGGACCCGCAAGAGGGGGCTCTTGTGCTCTAATATTAGCTCTAGGGGCTTGGTAAGCTCTTCGTTTCAAAAATCGTGAATGTCGCCTTCTGGCACATTGCGTCAATTGGTGCGGCACGGCGACATGTCCGGAGTTGGGAGTAAACCGGACTCGTGACCGACGGTTTCGATCCAACTCTCCAAGCCCACGACGACATTCACGTCTGATCGATTTTGCGTGTGGGAATTGGCACTAAGCGTCAGATTTGATCCACAAGATGGCGTTCACGTCAGCCGCTTGATCGCGGTGACCTCGCCGCCGGCGGCCTTGATGCGCGCGATGGCGTCGCGGGTGTTTTCGATCACGGTGGCCATGTGATGCGCGTTGGCGTGCACGATGGTCTCGGCATCCCGCGCGATCGCGACGTGGCCGCTCCAGAAGATCAGGTCGCCGCGCTGCAATGGGCTGGACTCCGCCAGTCCGATCAAGTGGCCGAGCCCGTCGCGCTGCATGTCGCTGTCGCGCGGGCAGCCGGTGCCGGCGGCGTTCAGCGATACCTGGACGAGGCCGGAGCAGTCGATGCCTAGACTGCTCTTGCCGCCCCACAGATACGGCGTGCCGACGAAGCGCTCGGCCACCGCGACAAAATCCTCCGCCATCGCATCGATGCCGTCGACATGCTGCCGTGGCAGGTACCAACCTTGGCGCGTCACGGCGAAGGCGCCTTGCTCGCGCGCTACCGTCAGCGTCGTTCCCATCACCAGCGTATCGACGGGCGGCAGCTTGATGGACGGGCCGGGGAAGGCAAACGTCCTGATGGCTGTGACCTTGTGCGTCGCCGCCGCGCCGGGCTTTGTGAGCGTGCGGTCGGGCAGCCAGCCGACATAGCCGTCGCCGTTGAGCTGGCCCCACGCAAAGCCTTCGCCGTTGCGGTCATAGATGGTGACGCGCTCGCCGAGCAGCGCCTGGGTCGCGAGTTCGGCATCGGCCGACGGCCCGTTGCGCAGCGGCGCGATCGCTTCCGATATCTCGAATGCCTCGCCGGCGACAAAGCGCGCCGCCTCGACCTTGCCTTCGAGATATTTCGCGGCGAGGTCGCCCCGCGCCGGCGTCAGGCGGGGATCATGCATAACGTTCGCCCAGAAGCTTGTAGATCGCGCGCGCGGCCTGGCATTCGCCGCCCTCCGGACGCGCCGGTTTCGCCGATGGCGTCCAGCCGTAGATATCGACATGCAGCCAGCGCGTTGCGTCCTCGACAAAACGCTGCAGGAACAGCGCGCAGGTGATCGAGCCGGCGAAGCCGCCCGACGGCGCGTTGTTGATGTTGGCGACCTTGGAATCGAGCCAGGAATCGTAAGCCGGCCACAGCGGCAATCGCCACAACGGATCGTTCTCCTCGCGCGCACAGCGCGCGACGTCGAGCGCCAGCGTCTCATCGTTGGTGTAAAAAGGCGGCAGATCCGGCCCCAGCGCCACCCGCGCGGCACCCGTCAGGGTACCCATGTCGATCAGGAGATCCGGCTTTTCCTCGCAGGCCAGCGCCAGCGCATCGGCCAGCACCAGCCGTCCCTCGGCATCGGTGTTGCCGATCTCCACCGTCGGTCCCTTGCGCGACTTGAAGATGTCGAGCGGACGGAAGGCGTTGCCGGCGACCGCGTTCTCGACCGCCGGGATCAGCACCCGCAGCCGAATTTTCAGTTTCGCATCCATCACCATCTGCGCCAGCGCCAGCACGTTGGCGGCCCCGCCCATGTCCTTCTTCATGATCAGCATGCCGCTCGACGGTTTTAGATCGAGCCCGCCGGTGTCGAAGCAGACGCCCTTGCCGACCAGCGTCACTTTGGGGTGCGCAGGATCGCCCCAGGACAGATCGATCAGCCGCGGCGCGCGGGTGGAGGCCATCCCCACCGCATGGATCAGCGGAAAATTCTGTCGCATCAGATCGTCGCCGACGATGGCGTTGAAACCGCCGCCGAAGCGTTTTGCGAGCGCTTCGGCCGCCAGCGCCAGTTCTTCCGGGCCCATGTCGTTCGACGGCGTATTGATGAGGTCGCGGGCGAGGGTCGCCGCATCGGCCATTCGCGCGATATCGGCGACGTCGACGCCCTCGGGCGGCACCAGCCTTACGTCAGGCGCATCGGCCTTGCGGTAGCGGCCGAAGCGATAGCTGCCGAGCGCGAACGCCAGCGCGGCAAGGCGAACATCATGCGGCGCATTGGCAAAACGGTAGACGCCCGGCGGCAGCAGGCCGGGCAAGGCGCCGGGCCGGAACAGGTCGCGGGATTTGCTGCCTTCATCCTCGAGGCCGAACAGCGCGTGCGCGATGTGACCGTCCGCCGAGGGCAGCGTCAGGCAGGCCCCGGGCTTGGCGGCAAAACCATTGGCCAGCGCGAACTGCCGGGCCTCGCCGGGAAGCCCGGCGCAGATCGCATCCCAGGTCGTCTTGGTCGCAAATGTAATGGGAATGGCTGACGGGGCGGGCGCGGTCTCGAACACGGATGGCATGCTGTTCTCGGTTTCCATGGAGGCGTGGCGGGGCAGGACGGGGTATGGCGCCAATTAACCAGACATTAGGGTTAACGGTCTATTGCTGGCGCGTTCGGCTCGGTCAATTAGCCCGATATCGTGAGTTAAGTGTCATGCGTCAGCCCTCCAGTCTTGCCCGGCTTCTTGCGTCCGCGGCCGTGACGGCGATTTTGGCCGCAAGTCTTGGCGGCTGCCAGACCATGTCCGATATCACGGGCTCGATCACCTCGAAAAAAGCCGAAGCCAGTGCCAATCCTGGTTCTGGCTCCGATGCCGATCCGCGCCGCGCCGTCGACGTCTATGGCGAGCGTTATCGCGCCAATCCCAAGGATGCCGACGCCGCCCTGCGCTACGGCCAGGCGCTCCGCGCCACCGGGCAGCGCGCCCAGGCGGTTGCCGTGTTCGAGCAGGCTACCATCGCCCATTCCGGCAACAAGGCGCTGCTCGCCGGCTACGGCCGCTCGCTCGCCGACAACGGCAATTTCCAGCGGGCGTTCGACGTCCTCTCCCGCGCCCATTCGCCGGACAATCCGGACTGGCGCATTCTGTCGGTGCAGGGAACCGCGCTCGACCAGCTCGGGCGGCATGACGACGCCCGCCGCTATTACGCCAGCGCCTTGCAGATCGTGCCCGAGGAGCCTTCGGTGCTGTCCAATCTCGGCCTGTCCTACGTTCTGTCCAGGGATCTGCCGAAAGCCGAAGAGACCCTTCGCCGCGCCTACGGCAGCACGCGGGCCGATGCGCGGGTGCGGCAGAATCTGGGCCTCGTGGTCGGCCTGCAGGGTCGCTTCAGTGAGGCTGAAAGCATCGTCAAGGCCGATCTGCCGGCAGAGGAAGCGGCCGCCAATGTCGCCTATCTGAAGCAGATGCTGGCCCGCAAGGACAACCCGCGCGCGGCAGGTGGTCCGGCGTCGATGCCGGTGGCGGCGCTCAACCGGCCGAACTGATCCCTGCGATCGGAGCCAAATAGTCGTCCAGCCCACAGCGGTCGTCCTCCGCCAAAGCGCGGGGAGCAGATATTTCCAGGTGTTTAAATACCGCAAACTTACTTTGCATGGGGTTGTTTTCGAAATTCTTGGTTTGGGGCCGCCTTGCGTACCGGCTCGCCCGGTCGAGTGCGGGGCGACTATAGCGTCAAATGGTGTAGCTGATCGGCCCCGTCGCGAAGCCGCAGCTCACTGCATCGCCGCGACCTTGATGCCGGTCGGCCCGAGGATGACCACGAACAGCACCGGCAGGAAGAACAGGATCATCGGCACCGTCAGTTTCGGCGGCAGTGCGGCGGCCTTCTTCTCGGCCTCCATCATGCGCATGTCACGATTTTCCTGCGCCATCACCCGCAGGCTCTGGCCGAGCGGGGTGCCGTAGCGCTCCGACTGCTGCAGCGCCAGGCAGACCGACTTCACGCCCTCCAGCCCGGTGCGCTTCGCCAGATTTTCGTAGGCCACCTTGCGGTCCTGCAAATAGGACAACTCGGCCGTGGTCAGCGTGAACTCCTCCGACAGCGCCACTGACTGGCTCACGATTTCGACGGCGACCTTGCGGAAGGCGGTTTCGATCGACATGCCGGACTCGATGCAGATCAGCAGCAGATCGAGCGCATCGGGAAACGCGCGCTTGATCGAGAGCTGGCGCTTGGAGATGGCGTTCTTCAGGAACAGCATCGGCGCCTGCAAGCCGAGGTAGGCCGCGCCGATGCACATGCCGATCTTCACCGGCGTCGATTTTTCCATCTGCGAGATCACGAAAACATACAGCACCGCGCCCACGAACATCACGATCGGCGTCACCAGGCGGAAGAACAGGAAGGTGATGTAGGGCGCCTGGCCGCGGTAGCCGGCCATGGTCAGCTTTTCGCGCGCGGCTTCCTGCGCCAGCCATTTCGACAGATTGAAGTCTTCCACCACCCTGGAGACCAGCTGCTTCGGTGTCTGGCGCAGCGACACCTTTTCGTTTTTGGTGAGCCGGTCACGCTCACGCTGGCGGATCCGCTCGCGTTCGCTGGCGACCGCCTTCATGCGCTTGGCGAGGCCCTCGCTCGCGAACAGCGGCATGATCAGCGAGTAGGCGGTCGCGCTCGCGGCGATCGCGGCGAGCAGCATGGTCATGAACCGTGCGTCGTGAAGCTTTGTGACCAGAAAATCAATCATGCTGCACCGTCAGAAGTCGAAGTTGATCATTTTCTTCATTACGAAGATGCCCATGGACATCCAGATCACGCAGCCGACCAGCATCAACTGACCGGTCGGATGGGTCCACAGCAGCGCGATGTATTCGGGGGTCGAGAGATAGACCAGCAGCATGACGATCGGCGGCAGCGAGCCGATGATGCCGGCGGACGCCTTGGCTTCCATCGACATGGCCTGAATCTTCTCGGCCATCCGCTTGCGGTCGCGCAGCACCTTCGACAGGTTGCCGAGCGCTTCCGACAGGTTGCCGCCGGACTTCTGCTGGATCGCGATCACGATCCCGAAGAAATTCGCCTCCGGCACCGGCATCCGTTCGAACAGGCGCGCACAGGCATCGCCGAGCGGCATGCCGATCGCCTGGGTTTCGATGATGGCCAGGAACTCGCCCTTGAGCGGCTCCGGCGCGTCGGCGGCGACCACCTTGATGGAATCGAACAGCGGCAGGCCGGCCTTGATGCCGCGCACGATGACGTCGACAGCGTCCGGCAGCGCCTTGAGGAATGCCTTCTCCCGGCGCTTCTTGAGATAGCCCAGGGTCCAGCGCGGCAGGCCAAAGCCGGCGGCGAAGGCAAGTCCCGCTGCTCCGAGCAGTCCACCCCCGCCCATCATCACGAGCCCGAAGCAGCCGGCCCCGAGGACGCCGGATATGATCACGAACTTCTGCGGCGTCCAGCTCAGGCCGGCCTGGGTGAGGCGAACGCTCAGTGAAATCTTCTTGTCCTTTTGGCGGCGCGCGTCGAGTTCCTTCAGCGACCCCTCGACCTGCTCGCGGCGCGAACGCTGGCTCTTGTCGACGTTGCGGGCAACCGGCTCCGGACTGGCGACGGAGGCGCGGCGATTCTCGGCCTTTCGCTCCCCCGACAGCAGGGGATACAGGAACACCCATGCCAGGCCGCCGATGGCGGTGGCAGCGAGAAAGGCCAGTGCGAGCGCTTGAATGTTCATGGCCCGCTCCCTCAGACTTCCGTGATCACTTCGGCGGCGTCGAGCGCTGCGGCAAGCCGCTTCTCTTCACCGTAATATCGCGCGCGATCCCAGAAGCGGGGCCGTCCGATGCCGGTCGAGCGATGCCGGCCGATGATGTTCCCGTTGGCGTCCTCGCCGACCATGTCATAGATGAACAGGTCCTGGGTGATGATGGTGTCGCCTTCCATGCCCATCACCTCGGTGATGTGGGTGATGCGGCGCGAACCGTCGCGCAGGCGCGCGGCCTGGATCACGACGTCGATCGAGGCGCAGATCATCTCGCGGATGGTCCGCGACGGCAGCGAGAATCCGCCCATCGTGATCATGGATTCGCAGCGCGACAGCGCTTCGCGCGGATTGTTGGCGTGCAGCGTTCCCATCGATCCGTCGTGACCGGTGTTCATGGCCTGCAGCAGGTCGAAAGCTTCGGGTCCGCGGACTTCGCCGACGATGATGCGTTCAGGTCGCATACGCAGGCAGTTGCGGACCAGTTCGCGCATCGTGACCTGGCCTTCGCCCTCGATGTTGGGTGGCCGGGTTTCCAGCCGCACCACATGCGGCTGCTGTAGCTGAAGTTCGGCAGCGTCTTCGCAGGTGATGATGCGCTCGTCGTCGTCGATATACTGGGTGAGGCAGTTCAACAGCGTGGTCTTGCCGGAACCGGTGCCGCCGGAAATCAGCACGTTGGCGCGGCAGCGTCCGATGATCTGCAGGATGTCGGCGCCCTCCGGCGTGATCGCGCCGAACTTGACCAGCTGATCCAGCGTCAGCTTGTCCTTCTTGAATTTGCGGATGGTCAGTGCCGGGCCGTCGATCGCCAGCGGCGGCACGATGGCGTTGACACGCGAGCCGTCGGCGAGGCGGGCGTCGCAGATCGGCGATGATTCGTCGACGCGCCGGCCGACCTGGCTGACGATGCGCTGGCAGATATTCAGGAGCTGCTGGTTGTC
>JAYSPJ010000886.1:0-1757 GCA_043722155.1 Bradyrhizobium sp. | reverse complement strand
TTCATGCGCTCGTTGTCGGCCCGGGTGCGGAACACCACCTTGCCCATGTTTTTTTGCCTGCAGTGCTCGAACACCGCCTCCACCAATGCCGCGACAACGCCGCCACCGCGCTGCGAGGGCGCGACATAGATGCTGTGGAAGTCGGCGTATTTTTCCTTGGTGATGAAATTCTGCCGCTGGCTGACATTGGCCCAGCCCACCACTTCGCCCCCGCTCTCGGCGACGAACGCGGCGGCGTCCTTGTTGGCCATCAGCTGCTTCAGCTTCTTGACGTAGAAGTTGGTATCCGTGATCGGATCGTCGGGAAACGAGATCTTGGCGATCTCGCCTTCGAAGCCCGCGACGGTCTCGAGATCCTTCTCCTCGAGAGGGCGCAGGCGGAAGCTTGGTTTTTCAGACATTTTTCGTATCCATGAGATTGATATCCTTTAACACGCCGGCGCCGCGCTCAATCGGCGCGCGCCCTTCATGACGGTCGAACCGACTGCCGCCGGAACACATGCCCGCCGCAACCGCGGCATCCCAAAACCTTGGCGTCTTCGATGGTGGCCGGTATTCCATCCTGCCCGAGCACGATCTCCTTGCCGCAATCGGCGCAGGCATAGACGCGCAGGCGCGGATTGATCTCGGCGGTATAGAGCGGGCCGCTGAAGTCCGGCATCTCGGCGGCCGCGCCGGCGACATGGATGAGTTCGATCAGCTGGCCGAGATTGCCGAGCATGCTGGCGCCGGCATAGCGGTTGAAGTTCGGCCACACCGCCCGCACCGCGAGGCCGAGCTCGGTGAAGACCTTCTGCAGCTCGAGCATCTGCGAAGCGGGCCAGTGCGTGAACGAGAAGAAGCAATGACCGTCCGCCCCGGACGTCAGCGCTTCGCAGCCGCGGGCCAGAAACAGCCGCGCGCCCTCCAGCGTATAGGGCGGATCGGTCTCGATCACGTCGAACGCATGCCGCAAGTCCGCCGGCAACTGCCGGCGCAGATCGTGATGGACGACATCGAGCGCCAATTGTTCGCGCGCGGCAGCGTTGCGCAGGAACGACAGCCGCCGCTCGTCGGCGTCAATCACGGTGACGCCCCGCGTGAGATCGCCCTGACGCAGCGCGCGGCCCAAAAGACCGATCGCGATCGACACCGAATCGTCGTCGCCGAGCAGCAGCACGCGCTTGCCCTCGAGCGCGCCGTTCTGCAGCATCAACAGCGCGCGGCGCATCGCGGTATCGGGACTGCAGGGCGCCTGATCCAGCGTGACATCGACCGACGGCGCGCTCGTGATGATTTCTGCCAGCCGTTCGACCTCGGCCTTGAGGGAATCCGGGATGACGATGCCATGTCCGGCGCAGGTCGCGCAGGTGATGTCGAGCTGCGTTCGCATGCCGAGATCGCGCTCGACGAATTCGCGCCCGTCGCCGGTCAGCGTCAGCCCCTGCTTGCGTTCGAGCAGCCCGGCCTTTTCCAGCTCGCGCCGCACCGCGCTCGCCACCGGCAGCGGCAGCCGCGCCTCGCGCGCCGCATCCTGCAGACGCAGCGAGCCGGCGCGGTAGACCGCGCGCAGCAGCGCCTGGACGCCGGAGGATCCCTCGCGCAAACGCGTCGCCTGCGCTATCAGCTCCAGAATCGACGTCGCGGCCATTACTTCTTGATCTCGTTGGCAATTCGGTTAACTAGAGCGGTTTTCGGTTGATGTGAATCGGAACAGTAAGGGGGTTCCCAAAGGGGCGCAAATCAGATTCGGGTTGCTTTGACAGCAACAGCGAGAT
>JAYSPJ010000885.1:0-3384 GCA_043722155.1 Bradyrhizobium sp. | reverse complement strand
CGAGATCAAGCTCGAAGGCGCGATTGCCTATGCGGTCGGCAAGCTCGATCGCGGTTTTGTGCAGATGGCCGAGATGGTCAATTCGTCCAGGCTTTCGAATGGCGTCAAATCCACCGCGCTGATGCGGCGCGCGCATCACGACGCCATGACGGTGGCGCAGAACCGCGTGGTGTTCGGAAGCCGCATCGTCGACCTGCCGCTGGCGCGACGGCAGTTGATGAAGATCATGCTGGCGACCGAGCAGGCGCTGTCGATGAGTTTTGTCACGGCCGACGCACTGGACCGCGCAGCGGCCGGCAGCCAGGACGCGGCGGCCTTGCTTCGCATTCTGACGCCTACCTTGAAATTCCGCGCTACCCGCGACGCCCGCAAGGTTTGCGGCGATGCCCTGGAGATGCGTGGCGGCATCGGCTACATCGAGGAATTCGCCACAGCCCGGCTGTTGCGCGATGCCCATCTCGGCTCGATCTGGGAAGGCACCGGCAATATCGTTGCGATCGACGCGCTAAAGCGCGCGGTCGGCCGCCATGGCGCCGAGGCGGCATTGGCCGCCGACCTGCATGCCCGCCTCGACGACAGCGCCAACGTGCCGCAAGCCTGGCGCGGCCGCTTGCGCGATCTCACCGATCGCGCCATCGGCTTCGCCCGCGAGGTCGCCAGCCGTATGGACAACGAGGCCGAGGCGCGCCGCGCCACCAGCCTGCTTTATCATGTCGCAAGCGCCGTGGCGCTGGCCTGGGAGGGCGGCCGCATCCATGAGATGCGCGGCGATGCAAGGCGGCTGTTGCTGTCGCGGATGGTGATCGAACACCGCGTAGCGGCGGGCGATCCATTCCGGCTCACGGAAAATGCGGCGCAGCGCACCATCACCGGTCATCTGCTCGGCGAGCGCGCGGTCGGAATGGCCGAGGTTGGCGAATTGCTCGCGGCGTCGTAGGCTCGCTCCGTGATCTTACCTCTCCCCTTGTGGGAGAGGTCGGATCGCATCGTCAGATGCGATCCGGGTGAGGGGTTACGGACTATCGATGGACCGTAACCCCTCACCCCACCCCTCTTCCACAAGGGGAGAGGGGGCGCACCGTCCGCGTTTCGAAGAACGAATGCACAATAACGAACGATAAACAAAAAGAGAGGAAACCCCGATGAAGGCCGCCGTCCTGGTTGAAGTCAACAAGCCGCTCGTGATCGAGGACGTCAGCCTGCAGAAGCCCGGTCCGCGCGATGTCTTGATCCGGACCTCCGTCGCCGGGCTCTGTCACTCCGACCTGCATTTCATGGAAGGGCTCTATCCGCATCCGCTGCCCGCGGTGCTCGGCCACGAGTCGGCCGGGGTCGTCGAGCAGGTCGGCTCCGACGTCACCTACGTAAAGCCCGGCGATCACGTGGTGACGTGCCTCTCGGTGTTCTGCGGCACCTGCGACAATTGCTCGACCGGTCGGCCGGTGCTGTGCACCGACACCACGGTGAAGTTGCTGCCCGGCGTATCCAACCGGCTGTCATGGGCGCGCTCGGAAAAGCTGAATCAATTCTTGAATCTGTCGTCGTTCGCCGAGCAGATGCTGGTGCACGAAAACGCCATCGTCAAAATCCGCAAGGACATGCCGCTCGATCTGGCGGCCCTGATCGGCTGCGGCGTCATCACCGGCTACGGCGCGGTGGTGAACACCGCCAAGGTCGCGCCCGGCGAGACCGTGGTCGTGATCGGCTGCGGCGGCGTCGGCATGGCCGCGATCAACGGCGCGCAGATTGCCGGCGCCGGCCGCGTCATCGCGGTCGATACCAATCCGGCAAAACTGCAGCTGGCGACAAAGCTCGGCGCCACCGACATCGTCGACCCCCGCAATGGCGACGTGGTGCAGCAGGTGCGCGACCTCACCAATGGCGGCGTGCATCACTCGTTCGAGGTGCTCGGCCGCAAGGAGACCGCAGAGCAGGCGTTCGCGATGCTCGCCCCCGGCGGCACCGCGACTATCGTCGGCATGATCCCGTTCGGCCAGAAGATCGAGCTGCACGGTTTTGACTTTTTGCGCGAGCGCAAGATCCAGGGCTCGTCGATGGGCTCCAACCATTTTCGCGTCGACATGCCGCGGCTGGTCGAATTCTACATGCGCGGCAAGCTGCATCTGGAGGACTGGATCTCGGCCAAGCTGAAGTTGAGCGAGATCAACGAGGGCTTTGCCGCGATGAAGGCGGGCAAGACCGTGCGCAGCGTGATCATGTTCGATGCGTGAATTCCCGACGCAGGTGGACAATTCTTGCTACCGCGAGACATGCGCCGACACCGCGAGCCGTCATTGCGAGGAGCAACGCGACGAAGCAATCCAATCTTGCTCTGGCTATGGATTGCTTCGCTTCGCTCGCAATGACGGTCTCATATCCTTTGGCTCAATCTAATCGTCGAACATCGGCGGTGGCACGAAGCCGCCGAATTCGCGCTCGATCAGCTCCGCCAGTTTCAGCGGCGTGCGATCCTCCAGCCAGGGGCCGACGATCTGCACGCCGACCGGCAGGCCTTGACTAGACAAGCCCTGGCCGGACAGGCCGAGCGGGATCGCGGTTGCCGGCAGGCCGGGCAGGGTGGCAATGCCGGGCCACGCCAGCTGATCCGTATAGACGTAGTCCTTGCCGTCGATCTTGATGCGGCGGGCTTCCTGGTCCGGCGAATGATCATGCGGATAGGCCGGCGTCGGCATGATCGGGCAGATCACCGCATCGAACGTCCCGAACAGTTCGCGCCACTGCGCGCGCAGCCGGGCGCGCGCGCCATCGTCGAGCACCCAGTCGCGATGGCTTTGCGTCATGCCGCGCAGCCGCTCGGCGGCCAGGCTTCTGTGGTCCGCCGGCAATATTGCGGCTGCGGCCTGCGCGGCTGCGATGACCTCGGGAGGAAAGAACGCGCCGAGGAACGCCATCAGCATCCGCATATAGAGCCGCGACGAATCTGCAAAATCCGGCAGCAACGGGCTGCGCCGCGCGACGCTCACCCCCGATCTGGCAAGGTTGCCTGCCAGCTGCTCGATGGCCACGCGGATGTCCCCGTCCGCCGGCAATACCGGATCGCTGTCGATCACCAGTACGCGAAAATCCTCCAGCGCGCTGTGACGCGACTGCGGCAGCGCGAGTCTGTAACCGACACCATTGTCCAGCGGATCGGGTCCCGCGATCACGTCGAGCAGCAGCGAAAGGTCGGCGGCCGAGCGCGCCATCGGGCCGATCACTGCCAGATCGCGATCGAGCGGTATCGGCGGGAACGGCGGCGGCGTATGCCCGCGCACCGGCGCGAGGTTGTAGGTCGGCTTGTGCGCATAGACGCCGCAGTGGAACGCCGGCACGCGCAGCGAGCCGCCGATATCGGAGCCCAGCGACAGCGGCCCGTAGCCCGCC
>JAYSPJ010000884.1:0-3556 GCA_043722155.1 Bradyrhizobium sp. | reverse complement strand
GGCCGGCCGCGCAGGTGGTAGCCGATGTCGGGGCGATCGGCGGCCATGCCGCGACCGTGATCAATGTCATCGATACCGCGCAGGCGCCGATCTTCCAGGACCTCGAAGTCCGCATCGGCACGGAGCACCCGATCACCGGTCGTGAAGACGTGATCGCCGCGCCGTGGCGCATCAACGATCGACGCGCCCCGGTGCGCAAGCCCGCGCCGCTGATGGCGGAGGGCAATACCTATGTACTGCGCGAAATCCTCGGCCTGACCGATCAGCGGATCGAGGAATTGCAGGCCATGAAAGTGGTTTGAGGTTTTCGCATGTGACCTTGGACGCGGGGCCGCGGGTGCGGTTCGGCGTCGCGTCGTCAAACGGATCGGTACAGTGTCGAATTGGTGTTTGCTGGCGCGCGCAATCAGGGAGACTTCCATGGCATGGTCCTCGAAATTGGCTGGATGCTTGTTGTGTCCGGTCGTAGCGCTGTTCGCGCTTGGCGTCGACGCGCAGGAGGCCTATCCGTCACGCCCTGTCAGACTGATCTCCTGCTGCCAGGGGCTGATCGATATCACTGCGCGGACGCTGGCCGATCAACTCGCGCCGCTATTGAAGCAGCCGGTGGTCGTCGAGACCCGGCCAGGCGCGGGTGGCATGATCGCGGCCGACGCGGTCGCGAAATCCAGTCCTGATGGCTACACGATACTGATCGGCACCAGTTCCCAGGCGGCAAACCCCAGCCTGTTCGCGAAAGTGCCGTTTGACTTTGTCGGTGATTTCGCGCCGATCGGTGGCATCGCCCAGGGCGTGCTGATACTCGTGGTCGATCCAAAGCTGCCGGTCGCATCGCTGACGGAGCTGACGGCCCTGGCCAGGAGCAAGCCCGGGGCGCTGACCTTCGGGTGGGGCGCTTCTTCCGCGCGCGCAAGTGGTGAACTGTACAAGCAACTGGCCGGCGTGAGCATCACGGGCGTACCCTACAAGTCCGGACCACAAGCGATGCTCGATGTCATCGCCGGCCGGATCGACATGATGTGGGCCGACCTGCAGACCGCGCTGCCGCAGATCAGTGCCGGCAAGATCAAGGTGCTGGCGGTGGGAAGCCGGCGGCGAAATGCGAAGCTGGCCCACGTACCCACGATGGCGGAGGCGGGGGTGGCCGACTTCGAATTGACCTTCTGGGTGGCCGCATGGGCGCCTGCGAACACCCCGCGCGATGTCGTGGCCAAGCTCGGTGCGGCCCTCGGACAGGTGCTGCAGACGCCGCGCACGACCGAGTTTTTCGTCAATTCCGGGCTGGATGCGTTTGCCATCCCTGCAGACCAGTTGATGAAATACCAGATTGCCGAGCACGACAAATGGAAACGCATCCTTGCCACGGCCGGCATCGGCCCGGAGTAGCGATGAAGGTGAGCGAACTTGACGCTGCGCTGCGGTCGCTACTGCGGCCCGGCATGGCTGTTCATCTGACAACCCAGGCACGCGCCGCCACGCGTGCGATCCAGCGCGTTTTCCGGGGACAGGATCTCGGCCTGACCCTGATCATGGGCCGGATCGGGGGGGGACACGCGGCCGATCTGCTCGCGTCCGGCCTGGTGAAGCACGTGATCGCCGGCAGCTATGGGGCGGTGAGCCGGCAATACACCGGCCGTCTGCCCCAGGTGCAGCAGGTCTACGCGGCAGGCAAGGTCACGTTCCAGCACTGGACCTTCTTTTCGCTGACGCAACGCCTGATGGCCGCGGCGCAGGGCATGCAGTTCGTGCCGACCCACTCGCTGGCCGGGTCCACCATGGCCGCGGCTAATCATGATGCGTTCATCCGCATTCCCGACCCGTTCGGCAGCGGGCAGTCGGTCAACTTGGTCAAGGCGCTGCACCCGGACGTCGCGATCCTTCACGCGGTGGCGGCCGACGAAGACGGCAACGCCATTCTCCTGCCGCCCCTGGAAGAAGGGGCCTGGGGTGCGAAGGCCAGCAAGGGCGGGGTGCTGGTCACGGCCGAGCATATCGTCAGCCGCGCAACCATCCGCAAGCACTCCCATCTCGTGAAGCTGCCCGGACGCTACGTGACCGCGGTCGCGCATGTGCCCTACGGAGCACATCCCGGTGCCTTCTCGTCGACCATCCTGCCGGACATGCGCAGCTACGAGGAGGACGAAGCGTTCAATGCGGCGTACTTCGCCGCCACCCGTGACCCGGCGGCGCTGGAACGTTGGGTCGCGGAATGGATTCATGGCCCCGCGAGTCACGCGGCGTATCTGGAGAAGCTCGGCGGCCCGCGCCTCGAACAACTGGGCTTACGGGGTGCCGCGTGCACCGTCGAGAACGGCGGTGTCGAGACGGCGGCGACTTCGTCCGCCGCACCCTGCACTGACAACGAGCGCCTGATGACGCTCGCGCTGCGCTACATCCTGCGGCGCCGGGCCGAGCGATCGTATGACGTGTTCCTGGTCGGCGCGGGTTTGTCCGAAGTGCCGGCGACCGCAGCCCATGTGCTACTCGAAGAACAGGGAGTCAACGTCGACCTGACCATGGGTCACGGATACTTCGGTTTCCAGCCGCTGCCGGGGCGACCAAATCCCGATGCCTCGACCGCGACCATGACAACTGATTCGCCCGACATCTACGCCACCATCCTGGGCGGGCGCAGGGGCGCGGCGCTCGCCATCCTGGGTGCCGGGCAGGTCGATCGCCGCGGCAACCTGAACTCGACCTTGATCGAAGGCAACATCCTGACCGGGTCGGGCGGGTCGAACGATTGCGCGGCCACCTGCGACACGCTGGTCGTGACTCGCATGTCGCGCAAGAAGCTGGTCCTGCAGGTCGAATACGTCACCTGTCCCGGAGACTCCGTGCATGGCGTGGTCACCGAGTGCGGCATCTTCGAGAAGTCGGCGGGCGGCGATCTGGTGGTGACAAGCTACATGGACCCTGATAGCCAAGGCAAGGATGCGGTGGTCGATCGCATCACCAGGAACTGCGGCTGGCCTGCGCAGGTGGCAAATGGTGCCCGCCTCGAGGTGGAACCATCTGCGCGCGAGCTTGCGTTGATCAGGTCGCTCATGCCCAGTCGGTATGAATGACATTCGAACCTTGCGTGTCGGTGCAACGCGCCCAGACAACCAACGCATGGAAAGGCTGAAATGAAAGCGAAATCCGCATTCGCAGCGGCGTTGCTTGCTGCAGCTTCCATGGCGTTCGCCCAGACCTACCCGAATCGTCCGGTACGCCTGATCGCGCCCTACGCGTCCGGTGGTTCAAGCAGCACGGCGGCCAAGGCCGTTTCGCAAAAGTTCCAGGAGATCACCGGGCAACCCATGCTGGTCGACTACCGACCCGGCGCGGCCAGCAACATCGGCAGCGACATGGTCGCCAAGGCGGCGCCCGACGGCTACACCTTGTTGATGGGCACCAGCAGCCTGGCGATCAATCCCAGCCTGTATCGCAACATGACGTTCGACCCGATCAGGGACTTAGCGCCGGTCACCATCCTTTTTCGCGCCCCGAACGTGCTCGCGGTCCATCCGTCGCTGCCGGTGCGTTCGGTGAAGGAACTGATCGAGTACGTGCG
>JAYSPJ010000883.1:0-7512 GCA_043722155.1 Bradyrhizobium sp. | reverse complement strand
CGCATTCCCCGCGGGGCGCAGATGAGCGCAGGGCCGGGCCGCGGTCAACCGCTTCGAAGCGCAGGCGCTGCCCGACCCGTGCAACGAAAAACGCCCCGGCGGACCGGGGCGTTGAACGTTGCCAAAGTTCGTGAGCGCTACGAGCCCTTCGGGTTGATCTCGGCGTAGTTGCCCTTGGCGTCCCACTTGTAGACGACATAGTCGAGCAGCTTGATGTCACCCTTGGCGTCGAATGACAGTTTGCCAAGAACGGTGTCCCATTCGCCGGCCTTGATCGCCTCCATCACCTTTTTCGGATCGGTCGAGCCGACCTTCGCGACGGCCTTCGCCCACACCTGCATCGCGGCGTAGGTGTAGAGCGTGTAGCCTTCGGGATCGATGTTTTTGGCCTTGAACTTCTCGACGATGGCCTTGGCGGTTGGCTTGTTGCGCGGGTCCGGACCGAAGGTGAACAGGGTGCCTTCGGCGGCCGGGCCGGTGATCGACGCGAATTCCTTGTCGTTCAAGGCGTCGCCCGCCATAAGCACGGTTTTCAGGCCCTGATCGCGCATCTGGCGCAGGATCAGGCCCGACTCCTGGTGATAGCCGCCGACAAAGACGAGATCGATATTGTCGCGCTTCAGGCGCGACACGATCGAGTTAAAATCCTTGTCGCCCTTGTTGTAGGATTCGAACAACTTCTCGGTCATGCCGGCCTTGTTGAGCGCCTTCTTGGTCTCGTCGGCGAGACCCTTGCCGTAGGTGGTCTTGTCGTTGAGGATGGCGACGTTCTTGCCCTTGTAGTTCTTGGCGATGAAACCGGCGGCGACCAGGCCCTGCTGATCGTCGCGGCCGCAGACCCGCGCCACGTTCCAGAGCTTGCGCTCGGTGAACAGCGGATTGGTCGAGGCCGGCGTAATCTGCAGCACGTTGCCGTCGGCATAGGCCTCCGAAGCCGGGATCGACGACGACGAGCAGAAGTGGCCGGCAACGAACGGGATTTTCGCGCTGGCGAATTTTTCCGCCACCGAGCGGGCCTGCTTGGGATCGCAGGCATCGTCGCCGACCTGCAGCGCCAGCTTCTTGCCGAGCACGCCGCCGGCGGCGTTGATGTCCGCCACCGCCTGTTCGGCGCCGTTCTTCATCTGCCGGCCGAAGGCGGATTCGCCGCCCGTCATCGGGCCCGCCACTGCGATGCTGATGTCCTGCGCCAGCGCTGCCGTCGACAGCGCCAATGACGCGCCCAATGCCAGGCCGATGAGTTTCAATGATTTCATAGGTGGTCCTCGCGGTGATCTCTCTAGGGGACTTGCCCGGCAGCCCGCCGGGTTGGAAAATCGCCGCCATTGTCGGCTGATTTTGCCGTGAAGTCATCGGCAAATTTCGGGCAAGTCCACGGTTCATTCGCAGCATCTTGCCGCAGCCTGGCGTCTCCGGGCGAGTTAGGTGCGCCGGCCGCCTTCCAGATAGGCGGCGCGGATTTCCGGGCGCTGCAGCAGCTCGGCGCCGGTTCCTTCCAGCGTAATCAGGCCGTTGACCATGACATAGCCGCGATGGGCCAGCCGCAGCGCATGATTGGCGTTCTGCTCGACGATCAGCACGGTGAGGCCGTCCTGCCGGTTCAGGGTCCGGATGGCGTCGAATATCTGCCGCGCGATCAGCGGCGCCAACCCCAGCGAGGGCTCATCGAGCATCAGCAGGCGAGGGCGGCTCATCAGGGCGCGGCCGATCGCCAGCATCTGCTGTTCGCCGCCGGACAGCGTGCCGCCGCGCTGCATCATGCGCTCCTTGAGCCGCGGAAACAGCGCCAGCACCCGCTCCAGCCCGGCGGCGCGCTCGGTCTCGCTGGAGTCGGTGGCGTCGGCGCCCATCTGCAGGTTTTCCGCCACGCTCATGCGCGGGAAAATCCGGCGGCCTTCCGGCGACTGCGCGATGCGCATCCGTGCGATCGCGTGAGTCGGCACCTCGGTGATATCGTTGCCGTCGAACAGGATTTGCCCTGAGCGGGCGCGTGGCCGGCCGAACACCGTCATCATCAGCGTCGACTTGCCGGCGCCGTTGGCGCCGATCAGGGCGACGATCTCGCCGGGGTTGATGGCAAGATCGACGCCCTTCAGTGCCTCGATCTTGCCGTAAGCGGCGCGCAGGGACCGGATCGCGAGCAGGGGGGCTGTGGAAGGCGCGGTCACGTTCCGCTCTCCATCACCGCGATCGCTTCATCCTCGTCGGCGCCGAGATAGGCCGCAATCACCTTGGGATCGTCGCGGATCTGCTGTGGCGTGCCTTCCGATATCTTCACGCCGTAATCCATCACCACCACGTGGTCGGAAATTTCCATCACCACCGACATGTCATGCTCGATCAGCAGGATCGAGGCGCCGTGCTCGGCGCGGATCGAGAGCAACAAATCGTTCAGGGCGGCACTTTCGCGGGCATTCAAGCCGGCGGCGGGCTCGTCGAGGCACAGCAAAGCGGGTTCGGTGCACATCGCGCGGGCGATTTCGAGACGGCGCTGGTCGCCATAGGGCAAATTGCCGGCGGCGTCGTCGGCGCGTTCCAGCAGGCCGATGCGCTCGAGCCAGAGTTTCGACAGATCGATCGCGCGCTTCTCGGCGGCGTGCCAGGACGGCGCGCCGATCAGCCCGAGAAAAGTCAGGCCCGAGGCCCGCATCAGCGCATTGTGCTGGGCGACCATCAGGTTTTCCAGCGCGGTCATGCCTGGAAACAGCCGGATGTTCTGGAAGGTGCGGGCGACTCTCGCCTGCTTGGAAATCCGGAAATCGTTCAGGCGTTCGAGTTGAATTTCCCGGCCATCGTCATGCGTGAGCTTCAGGCTGCCGCCGCTCGGCTTGTAGAAGCCGGTGATGCAGTTGAACACCGTGGTCTTGCCGGCGCCGTTCGGCCCGATCAGCGCGGTGATCTTGCGCCGTTCGGCGCCGAAGCTGAGATCGTTGACGGCGACGATGCCGCCGAAGCGCATCGACAGGCGATCGACGCTGAGAATGCAATCGCCGCTCATCCGTGCCCCTCCTTGACGAGGTCGGATGAGATGGCCTGGCTGTGGTGCAGGAACACGGTCGGGGCGCGGTGGCCGATCAGCCCGCGCGGCCGCCAGATCATCAGGAGCACCATGGCGAGCCCGAATACCAGCATGCGGAACTGTTCGAGTCCGCGAAACAGCTCGAAACCGCCGATCATGGCCAGTGCGGCGAGGGCGACGCCGAGCTGCGAGCCCATGCCGCCGAGCACGACGATCGCCAGCACCAGCGCCGATTCGTGGAAGGTGAAGGATTCCGGGCTGATGAAACCCTGCCGCGTGGCGAAGAACGCGCCGGCCAGGCCGCCGAACATGGCGCCGGTGGCGAATGCCGTGAGTTTTGTGGTTGTGGTGTTGATGCCGAGCGCGCGGCAGGCGACCTCGTCCTCGCGCAGGGCTTCCCAGGCCCGGCCGATCGGCAGGCGGCGCAGCCGGATCGTTACCCAGTTGGTAAGCAGCGCCAGCGCGAGGATCAGGTAGAACAGAAACACGATGCGGTGGGTCGTCGAGAATTCGATGCCGAGCTTGGCCGCAAGGCCGTCGTCGGCCGGCGTCAAGGGAATGCCGAACAGGGTCGGCCGCGGAATCCCGGTGACGCCGTTCGGGCCGCCGGTCAGGCTCTGCCAGTTGATGATGACGAGGCGGATGATTTCGCCGAACGCCAGCGTCACGATGGCGAGATAGTCGCCGCGCAGCCGCAACACCGGAAATCCCAGCAGCACGCCGCAGAACGCCGCGAGAATCCCCGCCAGCGGCAGGCAGACCCAGAATGAAAACCCGAAGTTGGTCGCCAGCAGCGCGTAGGAATAGGCGCCGACGGCATAGAACGCGACATAGCCGAGGTCGAGCAGGCCGGCGAGGCCGACCACCACGTTCAGTCCCCATCCCAGCATCACATAGGTCAGCACCAGGATGCCGAGATCGAGGATGTAGCGCTCGTTGTAGAAGATCACCGGCACCAGAAAGGTGAACACCAGGAGTAGCGGCGCGATGCCGCGCCGCGCGACGGCGAGACCGCTTTGCACCGACGGCGGCACGATCCTGATGGTGCCGACCGGGCCCCACCACCGCCGCAGCAATTCGACCACGATGCTGCCGCCGAACACGGTCGCGACCATGGCGGCGAGATCTCCGAACCTGGTCCAGTAAGTCAGCTGGCCGTCGGGGCCCGCATCGGTGCGCACGCCGATCATCAGCGAAAACAGCACCAGCGCCACCAGGCCGCTGATCAGGGCTTTCTTGAAGATGAAGGCGGCGCCGGGCGCGTGCGATGCTGCCGATGAATCGGGCGCGGGTGCTGTCACGCCGCCCATCAGACTTTTTCGACTTCGGGACGGCCGAGCAGGCCGGTGGGCAGGAAGATCAGCACGACGATCAGGATCGAGAACGCGGCGACATCCTTGTATTCGACCGAGAAATACGCCGACCACAAGGTCTCGATCAGGCCGATCAAAAGTCCGCCCAGCATCGCGCCGGGCAGCGAGCCGATGCCGCCGAGCACGGCTGCGGTGAAGGCCTTGATGCCGGCGACGAACCCCATGAAGAAATCGACCAGGCCATAATAGAGCAGGTACATCATGCCCGCGACCGCGGCGAGTGCCGCACCAATGACAAACGTCATGGAGATGGTGCGGTCGACATCGACCCCGAGCAGCGCCGCCATGGTCTGGTCCTGTTCGCAGGCACGCATGTCGCGCCCCAGCCGGGTCCGCGCCACCATCCAGGTGAAGATCGCCAGCAGCACGACGGTGGTGATCACGACGATGATCTGCACGTTGGACAGCCGCACCACGAATCCGTCGGCCTCATACAACGTATAGCCGCCGGTGATGATCGGCGGCACCGGCTTGACCCGCGCGCCCTGCGCCACCTGCGAATAATTGGTCAGCACGAAAGACATGCCGATCGCCGACAGCATCGGGGCGAGGCGGAACGAGTGCCGCAGCGGCCGGTAGGCGATGCGCTCGACCGTCCAGCCGTAAAGCGCCGTGATCGCCATCGATACCAGCAGCACGATCAGCAGGATCACCGGAACGACGGTGAGGCCGAACGAGACCAGGATCAGGAACGAGATCAGCGCGATGAAGCCGCCGATCATGAAGATATCGCCATGGGCGAAATTGATCATGCCGACGATGCCATAGACCATGGTGTAGCCGATGGCGATCAGGCCATAGATCGAGCCCAGTACGATGCCGTTGATGAGTTGCTGGGCGAAATAGTCCATGCGCTGCCGTTTTTTTGGATGACGCGGTGCGGTGGCCCCGGCAGCCGGTACGCCACGTCGTGTCATTTTTTCTAACAGTGGGAAGGGGGGGGCGGCAACAGCGCGAGAGGCCGCTCAAGGGCTTGTCCATGGGGCATTTTGAAGCCGGGTTCCCGGTCAAAACGTCCCGCTGCCCACGTTCCGACCGTGCACTTCGACCCGGCTACCCATTTTCTTCAAAACAACCCCATGCAAAGGAGATGGACCCCGGGTCAAGCCTGGGGTCACCGGCGCGAAGGCGGGGAGGCGAGGTACGCTGGTCCGCCCATCCGGCCGTTAAGGTAAACAAATGGTTTAAATTGCCCGCCGCAGTTTAAGCGCGTTACCTCGCCGGCAATGCCGCCGTTCCCGTCCGGAGCGCAGCGGAACAGCGGGAAGCGACATGTCGACAAACTGGCGGATCAGTTCATTCAACGGCGCGCTGCTGGCGGCCTATTTCATTCCGACCTGGACCATCGTCGCCCTCAAGATCATGATTTCGCCGATCCACGGCCTCTATGAGCGGCCGAACATATCGGTCGCGCTGTTCATCAGCGATCACCTGCAACTGGCGGCGCTGAACACGGTTCGCTTCGCCTGGCTGCTGGCGCTGGGCAAGCTCACGGTCGTCGCATTTTTTGCGCTCTTTGTGGTTCTCCTCACCCGCGCCTCGATCCGCAAGACCGGCGGCTGCGACGAGGCGCTCGGCATCGCGCTGGCGATTGGCAGCTTGATCAGTTTCGCCAGCATGCTGCTGGCCTCGCAGGTCGGCGAGACCGCCGCCCTTCGGCTGCATGCGACCGAGCTGCTGCTGCTGCTCGGCACCGCCATCGTGCTGCTGGTCGAACGTCCGGCCCAGCCGCAGACCGATCGCAGCGCAGCGTCGCCGGATCTGTCGCTTAGGCATCCCCGAATCCTGGATAATGTCTGACCCCGCGAGCTTCGTCGAAGCGATTAAACTGGCATCGCCAAGAAAACGAACGGCGTCAAATCTTTCATAATCACTGGGACTTTCATTCGTCGCCTGAAAGCCGACTTCAGCCGTACATCCATGCCAAAGCCCGGCGACCCGCTTTACAACACGGACCCTCGCTATATGACGGCGGACGAGCGGGCGCTGTTCAGTCGGAAACTTCGTGAAGGCAAATGACAGTGGTTTCTTGACACCTGAGAGGCGTTCGAGTCTGGAGTCACAGAGGCAATCCCCGTGAGCAATGCTGCCACTCAACGGCCGCCTTTTCTTGAAGCACCCGCGGCGGCCCCATCAGCGCAGCCGCGAAATCACCATCGCCAGCTCAATGCCGCCCGACCGATCGTCGCAGTATTCTTGAAATTCGTCGTGAACGTACCGGGAATGCCGCCGAACAACGGCGTTGCCGTAATCGTACTGCTCGATGTGCCAAAGTCGGCGTGCATTAACTCCACACGCGCCACCCAATTCCTCGCCGCGGCGTATTCAATACCGCCACCGTAAATGAAGCCGGCGCGGACCTCATTGTTTCTGAATTGCGAGTCGCTGAAACTTCCAGGCCCTACGATGCCGGTGATGCCGTATCCCCAGCGGTTATCAATTCCGCCCAATGCGAGGCCCGCAGTGCCGTATAACAGCACGTTATCCCCGACCAAAAATCCGGCGCGTCCGCGAAACGTCGCGAGCCACGTCAATTCGTTGGTTGCTGAAGCCAAACATGTCGCGCCGCAATTGATCGCGAGAGTATTGGGCGGCGCAAATGTCGCGCTGGCGCCAATGTAACTGGCGTCCGCCTCAAGACCGGTTAGAAAACGACCAGATTGCCAGTTATACCCGACTTGAACGCCGAAGCCGGCTGACGTGGTCTTCGTATCAAAAAAGGGCGTCACATAGGGTGGGGACCCTGGTCCATTGAAACCTTGTCCCCAGCCGTTCGCGTCCTGGGTTGATGCGTGATGGCTGGTCGCCGAAACGTTTATTCCGGCATACCAACCGGTCCAACTATTCGCCGCCGGCGGCGGTGCGCCGGCCTCGGCAGCTCCGGCGAACGCTACCGTGGACGCAACCGTTGATGCGGTCGCCACCACCCATTGATTGCGCTTCGCCGCCATGAGCAAATCCCCCAGAAAGGTCTATTTTGGGCACTGGATTCGTGTGATTACAAGCTGCATGGTCGAGGGTCGGAGCTATCGCCCAAAGTTGGTGACGGCGGGAATCGGAAAGGCGGCATATCGTGGGGGTGCTTGACGCCTCCACTTCTCCACCGAAGGAGCGATATGC
>JAYSPJ010000882.1:0-4182 GCA_043722155.1 Bradyrhizobium sp. | reverse complement strand
GCGATGCGGCATGCCGACCACGATTTCCTTCACGCCGAGATTGCCGCCGCGCTTGATGATCTGCTCCAGCGCCGGAATCAGCGATTCGCCGCCGTCGAGACCGAACCGTTTGGTGCCGGTGAATTTTACATCGCAGAACTTTTCGAAGCCCTCGGCCTCGATCAGCTTCATCAGGATGGCGCGCCGGCCCTCGCGGGTGAAACTGATTTCCTTGTCGGGACCCTCGATGCGCTCCTGGATCCAGGCCTTCTGCGCGGCGTTGGTGATGTGCATGAACTCGACGCCGAGCGTCTGGCAGTAGGTGCGTTCGCAGATCGCGACGATCTCGCGCAGGGTCGCGTATTCGAGGCCGAGCACGTGATCGAGGAATATCTTGCGGTCGAAATCGGCCTCGGTGAAGCTGTAGGAGCGCGGATCGAGTTCCTCGCGGTCGCGTGCCGGCTCGATCCCGAGCGGGTCGAGCTTGGCGTGGAAATGGCCGCGCATGCGGTAGGCGCGGATCAGCATCAGGGCGCGCACCGAATCGCGCGTCGCCTGATGGATGTCGGCCGCCGTCAGCTCGCTGCCATTGGGCTGCGTCGGCGCCTTGGCGGCGAGCTTGGTGCCGACGGCCTTTTCGACCTGCGCCCAGTTACCGTCGAGCGCGGAGGTCAGGTCGTCGCGCGGCGTCAGCGGCCAGTTGTCCCGGCCCCAGGACGGCCCGTCAGCGTTCTTTTGCGCGTCGGCCGGCGCGTCCTTCAGGCTCTTGAAGAAGGCCTGCCAGTCGGCGTCGACAGAGGTGGGGTCTTTCTCGTAGCGGGCATAGAGGTCGTCGATATAGGGAGCATTCGTGCCCTGCAAAAACGAGGAGAGGGCAAAAGCGGCGTTCGCGTCCTGGCGAGACATAATGGCGTCCTGGTGATTTTCGACTAGCGCATGGAATACGGCGCAACAGCCGATCCGGGCACCGGATCAGCATGATAGGGCATCTTTTACCCTATTTAGGGCGAATGTTCGCCCCGAAAAGAACCAAGGACTGAATTAAGAATTCAATTTTTCGACAAGTGTCTTTCCGAGCCGCGCCGGCGACGGCGAGACCGTGATTCCGGCCGCTTCCATCGCCGCGGTCTTCGAACCGGCGTCGCCCTTGCCGCCGGATATGATGGCGCCGGCATGGCCCATGCGGCGGCCGGGAGGGGCGGTGACGCCCGCGATAAAGCCGACCATCGGCTTGCTGCGGCCGCGCTTCGCCTCGTCCTTGATGAATTGCGCGGCGTCTTCCTCGGCCGAACCGCCGATTTCGCCGATCATGACGATCGAGGTGGTCTTGGGGTCGGCCAGGAACATCTCCAGCATGTCGATGAATTCGGTGCCCTTGACCGGGTCGCCGCCGATGCCGACCGCGGTGGTCTGGCCGAGGCCTTCCTGGCTGGTCTGGAACACGGCTTCATAGGTCAGCGTACCCGAGCGCGACACGATGCCGACATTGCCGGGCTTGAAGATGTTGGCCGGCATGATGCCGATCTTGCACTCGCCCGCGGTCATCACGCCCGGGCAATTCGGCCCGATCAGCCGCGACTTCGATCCCGACAGCGAGCGCTTGACGCGCACCATGTCGAGCACCGGGATGCCCTCGGTGATGCAGATGATCAGCGGAATTTCCGCATCGATGGCCTCGCAGATCGCGTCCGCCGCACCCGGCGGCGGCACGTAGATCACGCTGGCGTTGGCGCCGGTCTTGTCACGAGCCTCGGCCACCGTGTCGAACACCGGCAGGCCGAGATGAGTGGCGCCGCCTTTACCCGGCGAGGTGCCGCCGACCATTTTGGTCCCATAGGCGATCGCCGCTTCGGAATGGAACGTGCCGTTCTTGCCGGTAAACCCCTGGCAAATGACTTTTGTATTCTTGTCGATCAGGATGGACATGTTTCGGTTTGCTTTCGCGGGCGGCGGGTCAAAGGGGTCAGTGGATGCGCCGGTAAACGCCGGTGAGCACGTCGGCCCATCCTTCCGCGTCAGGCGAGAACTGGATTTTCATGGTGTAGCTGTTGTCGTCGATGACTTCGTAGACATGGCGGGCATTGCCGCGCAGCGAACCGCGCACCAGGATCAGGGTCTTGTCGGTCCAGCCGCCGGAGGCCGGCGACGGCGGGTAGTAGCCGAGCGAGTCGTGCCAGAACAGTTTGTAGAGCCGGTCTTCGCGATCGTAGGTGAACACGCCATGGGTGGCGAAGGCCTCCTTGCCGTCGCGGATCTGGCGCGTGTCCTGGATCAGATAGAAGCCGTTGAGATCGATCCGCGCCGTGACGTGCGAGGTGGCGGGCCCACTCGCGTTCCAGCGCGACGGATACACCATCTCCTCGCCATTCCACTCGCCCGCGAACGCCGCGAGCTTGCGATGCTCCTCCAGCGGTGTCGGTGCGGCGAGATGGTCCTGGGCCATCGGACTAGGCTCCCTTGACGGCCTTGACGATTTTCTGCGCGGAATCGTCGAGATTGTCGCCGGCCAGGACGTTGAGGCCGGAATCGGAGATGATCTTCTTGCCGGCTTCGACATTGGTGCCTTCCAGCCGCACCACCAGCGGCACTTTCAGGCCCACTTCCTTCACCGCGGCCACCACGCCCTCGGCGATGATGTCGCATTTCATGATACCGCCGAAAATGTTGATCAGGATGCCCTTCACGTTCGGATCGGCGGTGATGATCTTGAACGCCGCGGTGACCTTGGCCTTGTCGGCGCCGCCGCCGACATCGAGGAAGTTCGCCGGCGCCATGCCGTAGAGCTTGATGATGTCCATGGTCGCCATCGCCAGGCCGGCGCCGTTGACCATGCAGCCGATGGTGCCGTCCAGCGTGATGTAGTTGAGATCGTATTTCGACGCCTCGATTTCCTTGGCGTCTTCCTCGGTCGCGTCGCGCAGCGCCACCACGTCGGGATGGCGGTACAGCGCGTTGTCGTCGAACGACACCTTGGCGTCGAGCACGCGCAGATCACCATGCTTGGTGACGACCAGCGGATTGATTTCCAGCATCGCCATGTCCTTGGCGACGAAGGCGGCATAAAGCTGCGCCACGAGTTTTTCCGCCTGCTTGGCGAGATCGCCGCTGAGGCCCAGCGCTTTCGCAACCGTGCGGCCATGGTGGCCCATGACGCCGGTGGCGGGATCGACCGAGAAGGTCACGATCTTCTCCGGCGTCTTGTGCGCGACTTCCTCGATGTTGACGCCGCCTTCGGTGGAAACCACGAACGACACCCTGGAAGTGTCGCGGTCGACCAGGATCGACAGGTAAAACTCCTTGTCGATCTCGGAGCCTTCCTCGATATAGAGGCGATTGACCTGCTTGCCGGCCGGGCCGGTCTGTTCGGTGACCAGCGTCGCGCCCAGCATCTGCTTGACGAATTGATTGACCTCGGCGGCCGATTTGGTGACGCGGACGCCGCCCTTGTCGCCGGCGGAGGCTTCCTTGAACTTGCCCTTGCCGCGGCCACCGGCATGAATCTGTGCCTTCACGACATAAAGCGGTCCGGGTAGCTTGGCAGCGGCAGCGACCGCTTCATCCACGCTCAGCGCAGCGTATCCCGCAGGAACCGGGACACCGAATTTGGCGAGCAATTCTTTGGCTTGATATTCGTGGATATTCACTGGTGCCGCTCCCTATTGCGCTGCGGCCCCCTAAGCACGCAAGGCCCTAAGACGCAATCGCGCAGCCGAGTCCTGCTGTCGTCACAACCGCAAAAATTTCGGGATCGCCGAGCCCGCGCGTTTGTTTCAGAAACTCACCGATCGTCAGGTCGCCGATCCGGCGGTCGCGCAGATCGGACAGGCGCGACAGTTTTTGCAGCTGGCCAAGGCTCAACCGATCCACCATCCGTTGCGCCATGCAGGTCGAGACCGGCTTTGAAAGCCCCGCGCTCAGCAACGCCGAGCGAACCCGCGATTCGGGCGTGGCACAGGCTGACAGTGCGAGCAGCGGGAGGGCAATAAGGATCAGGCGCATGGGTCACTCCGGTAAATTCCAGCTTATGTGAAGATTTTAGGGTGACGGAAAGCTGAACGTGATTATATGCAAATCATGTCAATCTTTGCCAGTCTTCTCCTCTTCCTCGCCACTGTCGCTTTCATGGAAGGCGTCGCTTATGTTGCGCACCGCTGGGTCATGCACGGGTTCGGCTGGTTTCTGCATGAAAGCCACCACCGTGCG
>JAYSPJ010000881.1:0-1861 GCA_043722155.1 Bradyrhizobium sp. | reverse complement strand
CCGTTCTTGTGCTGCAGCGCGCGGGCGATCGCGGCCTCGATGTCCCTGGCCTCGAGCGTGCGGGCCAGCCGTGTGATCGAAATTTCCCGGAGATTACGGGTGTCGACGCCGATCACCTGATGCGCACGCAACGCGGTCAGCACCCGATCCACCGACACCGCGCCGGTGGTGCCGAGATCCGGCGCGCGATAGATCGCGATCTGCGCCGACGAGCCGGCATTGTCGATGACGTCGCCGATCCGCACCAGATCGCCCGACACCACGACATTGGCGCGCAGCACCGGGGCTGCGATGAAATCGTCGCGGGTTTGCGCTGTTGCGGTCGCTGACGTGACCGCGAGCAAGGCGCAGGCGAGAGTGAGCGAGCGAAACATCATCATCATCTCCCTCAGCGGAACATGTTGGCGGTGGATTGCATCATCTGGTCGGCGGCGCTGACCACCTTGGCGTTCATCTCGTAGGCGCGCTGCGCCGAGATCAGGTCGGAAATTTCCGAGACCACCTCGACGTTGGCCTGTTCGAGGTTGGACTGCTGCAGGTCGCCAAAGCCGTTGGCGTTGGCGATGCCGTCCTGCGGCGTGCCCGAGGCCGGGGTGTCCGTGAACAAATTGTCGCCGATCGGCTGCAGGCCGGCCTTGTTGATGAAGCGGGTCAGGCCGATCTGGCCGACCGTGGTCGGCGTGGTCGATCCCGGCAGCAGCACCGAGACCTGGCCCTGCGGGTTGATGGTGAGGCCGGACGCGCTCTGCGGGACGGTGATGGTCGGTTGCACCGGGTTGCCCTGCGAGGTGACGATGCGGCCCTGCGCGTCCATCTGGAACGAGCCGTCGCGGGTGTAGGCATAGGTGCCGTCGGGAACCTGGATCTTGAAGAAGCCCTCGCCGCGGACCGCGACATCGAGTTCGTTGCCGGTCGGCGCGATGGTGCCCTGGCTCATCAGCCGGGGTGTGCCGACGGTCTTGACGCCGCCGCCGACATCGACGCCGACGGGCAGGATGGTGCCGGAATCCGAGGCCTGGGCGCCGACCCTGCGGACGTGATCATAGATCAGGTCCTGGAACGCGGCGCGCTGCTTCTTGTAGCCGGTGGTACGCATGTTGGCGATGTTGTTGGAGATCACCTGAACGTTGAGTTCCTGTGCCATCATTCCGCTCGCCGCGGTGTACATTGCGCGCATGGAATCAATCCTCTCTTATGCCGGAACGTCGGCAAGTTTCTCGATGGCGGATTTGCGCATGTCGCCTTGCTGCTGCAGCATCGCCGAGATCGACTGGTAGGCGCGCGTCACCTCGATCATGCGGCTCATCTCGAGCACCGAATTGACGTTCGATTTCTCGATGAAACCCTGGCGCAGCTTCGCGGTGGTGTTGGGCTGGGCCGCGGTGCCGGTGCCGGCCGCGTAAAGGTTGGAGCCTTCCTTCACCAGCTTCTGCGCGTCGGCGAAATTGACGAGCCGCAGCTTGCCGCGCACCGAGTCGACCCGGTTGGTGCCTTCGAGCACGGTGACGTTGCCGTCGGCGGCGATGGTGATTTCCTTGTCGGTGGGCTGGAACACGATCGGGCCGGAGGTGCCGAGCACCTGATGGCCCGAGTTGTTGACGAGCTGGCCCTCGGTGTTGATCTTCAGTCCGCCGTCGCGGGTGTAGCGCTCGCCGGCCGGGGTCTGCACCACGAGGAAGCCGGCGCCGTCGATCGCGACGTCGAGCGGGTTCTTGGTCAGCTCGGCCGCGCCTTGCGAGAAATCCTTGAAGGTGCCGCGGTCCTGCACGTAGCTGATGCGGCGGTCGCGGCCGACGAAATTGTCTTCATGCGCCCGCGAGGTGAGGAATTCCTCGAACAGCGAGCGGTCGGCCTTGAAGCC
>JAYSPJ010000880.1:0-2106 GCA_043722155.1 Bradyrhizobium sp. | reverse complement strand
GCCGGCATCATCCTGCTGGCAAAACCCGCGCAGGGCATCCTCACCCTCACCATCGTGGTCGGCGCCTATTTCCTCGCCGAAGGCGTCGCCACCATCATGTATGCGCTGGAGCATCGGCGCGAATTGTCGGAGCGCTGGAGCTGGATGCTGTTCTCCGGCGTGCTGGACATCCTGATATCAGCCATGATCATCACGGGATTGCCGGGCACGGCGGAATGGGCGATCGGACTTCTGGTCGGCATCAACCTGCTGTTCGGCGGGGCTTCGCTGATCGGGATGGCACTCGCCGCGCGCAAGGGCTGATCAAGGGCTGACCCGGACCGGATCGCCGTTCCCCGTCCGGTTTTTGGGATGACAAGACACCAGGCATGCGCTATGAGAGCGCTCATGATCACCATCGCCACCAGCAACTATTGGTATTTTAGCTTCGACAGCTCGCTGGCGGTGGGAGGATCACGCTCAATCTGACGAATTGCAGCAAGAAGTCCGAACAGCCGCCGCCCGATCTGGCGGCTTTTTGTTTGGCCGGCAGGTCCCTTGGAAAACAGGAGCCATAGCCGTGTTGAGCACCACCGACGATCTTCGCATCGACGAAATAAAAGAGCTGAGTACGCCGCAGGAAGTCATGCGCGAGATACCGCGCACCCTGACCGCGACGCGCGTGGTGACGGCGGCACGCAACGCCATCCACGACATCCTGAATGGTGCGGACGATCGCCTTCTGGTCGTCGTCGGCCCCTGTTCGGTGCACGATCCCGTCGCCGCCGTGGAATACGCCACGCGTCTCGCCGCGTTGCGCGAACGGCTTTCGGACCGCATCGAGATCGTGATGCGGGTCTATTTCGAGAAGCCGCGCACCACCGTGGGGTGGAAGGGACTGATCAACGATCCGGACCTCGATGGCAGCTTCAACATCAACAAGGGCCTGCGTCTCGCCCGCAACGTGCTTTCGGCCGTGAACAATCTCGGCCTGCCGGCCGGGACCGAGTTCCTCGACATCACGACGCCGCAATACATCGCCGATCTGGTGGCGTGGGCGGCAATCGGCGCGCGCACCACGGAAAGCCAGATTCATCGCGAGCTCGCTTCCGGATTGTCCTGCCCGGTCGGCTTCAAGAACGGCACCGACGGCAATGTACGCATCGCCGCCGACGCGGTGAAGTCGGCATCGCATGCCCACCATTTCATGGCGGTCACCAAACGGGGACGATCGGCGATCGCTGCCACATCGGGCAATGAGGACTGCCATATCATTCTGCGCGGCGGCAGCCGGCCGAATTACGACTCCGCCAGCGTCGCTTCCGCCTCGGCCGAACTCGCGCGCTCGGGCGTGGCACCGCGCATGATGATCGATGCCAGTCACGCCAACAGCAGCAAGAAGCCGGAGAACCAGCCGCTGGTCGTTGCCGATATCGCTCGCCAGGTCGCCGACGGCGAGCCGCGCATCGTCGGCGTCATGATCGAGAGCAATCTGGTCGCGGGCCGCCAGGATGTGCTGCCGGGCACCGGGCTGACCTACGGGCAGAGCATTACCGACGGCTGCATCGACTGGCAGACCACGGTGCCGGCCCTGAACCTACTGGCCGACGCCGTTGCGGCGAGACGGAACGTGCGGCGCCGCCAATTCCGGGAACGTTCGGCCCAGATGTGAAGAATCCCGGTTGAAACGGTGGGATCACTTCTCCCTCGGCCCGCTTGCGGCCGCTAGTGGGGCGAGGTCATCGAACCGTCCGCGCCAGCCTAGCAGCCGCGGCAGATGCTCTTGATCTTGCGGTCGAGGATGGCATTTTCCTTGCTCAACGGATCGTTCGGATCGTTCAGGTTCTTCTCCGATGGAACGTCGCCGGCGCGCGGCTGGCGGTGGCCGATCGGGGCCTGTGGAACCGGCTGATTCTTCACGGCGGAGGATGATCCGCCGCTATTGCCGGTTTGTGCGATGGCCACCGGAGCGCCGATCAGGATCAACAGCGCCGCCGTCGTAAACAATCTTTTCATCTCGCTTCTCCTGTCTCAGAGTCCGTCCGGAGACTTCAGGCCGGATTGCATAGTTTTCTGAGCATGAGGCGGATTGAGGCGAGGCGCAAGAACGCGAGCGCCTTTCGGTTG
>JAYSPJ010000879.1:0-12697 GCA_043722155.1 Bradyrhizobium sp. | reverse complement strand
GGGCCTTCCAGCCGTCGCGTCTATCCGGCTTTTGCTTCACTCGCCTGGAATTCCCATCGAACAATCTGTCTTGCGATGCCGTGGCCGGGTCCCCTCACTTGCGCACCGCGCAGGTATCCCGGTCCATCGGTTGTCCGTTCACGACGAGGGAAATCGGTGGATCGCCCGCGACCGGCACGAAGCTCCACGTGTAGTGGTCGGGGAACAGCTCGATCCGCAGGATGCCGTCCGACGTGTGGCTGTAGATATCCCGGACATCGTCGCCCCAACGGTAGGTCCGTTTCTTCTGGTAGAGTCCGCCGCCACCCGTGCCAACGACGAAAGAGCGTATGCCCTCGGGATCAAATTTGGCGTTGGCGTCCAGACGCTTGAATTGCTCGAAATGATGGTCGTGGCCGGCGAGCACCACCGAGGCACCGCTATCGCGGAGCAACTCATAGACCGACTTCATCTTCTGCAGCGAGCCGCAGTACTTCGATCTTTCGTCCGGCTTGCAGAGCGGCGCATCCGTCTTTTCGCAAGGCCTTCCTGCGATCTTGTAGCAATCGCCATGGCCATGCGTGCCTGAGCTGAATACCGGCTTGTGCCAGAACGCCATCACGCAGGGCGGCTTCGCGGGCGCCAGTTGCGGGTTGTTGGCGGAGAGCTGCTGCTGCATCCAAGACGCCTGCGCCTTGGTCGCCTCGGAACCGAGTTCGCTGTTGAGACCGAAAAGCTGCCAGGGTCCGCGCAGCGGGTCGGGAAACTGCAGCACGTAGTAGCCCTTGTTACTGTCACCCCGCCTCTTCTGATCCTTCTCCTGCTGGAACACCCACGGGCTCTTCGCCTTTTCGAAGTATTTATAATACGGCGCAGCTTCGGCCTGCTGATATTCGTGATTTCCAGGCACCGGCAGCATGATGCGTGCGGCATCGTTGTTCTGGAGCTGAAGCTTGAACAGTCTGCCCCAGCTCGCATCGAAGCATTTGAAATCTTCTTCACTTCCCGTGTCATACGCGAGGTCGCCGAGGGCTATGACGTGCACCGGGATGTTCTTGTTGTCGGCGTCCTTGACATGCTCCACCAGAAGGTCGGCGACTTTGTCGTCCTTCTGGTGCTTCTTGTCGCTTCCGCATTTCGCGATGTCGCCGGCAGCGAGCAGGATACCGATCGGCGCGTCGGAGCGCGCCGGTGCAACGAGAAGCATCACGGTTCCCAGTACTGCGAGAAGACGGCTGCCCATCGGCATGATCCTTTTCATGTTATCATCCGCTTCGATCCGATCGAAGATTTTCGAAGGCCGCACCTCCTTTAGCTTCGGCCTCAGGCGTCCGCCGCGAAGATGTTCCAGCCAAGCTGAACATCGAGCGCAGGCGTGAAGATGCCGTCGCTCCGCTGGGTGAGCGCGAGCTGCCTGTTGTGTAATGCCTCCGCGGTGGCGGGACCGAGATCGCCATCGGCCGCGACGATGCCGAGCCGATCCTGCAGGCGCGTCACCCGGGCGCCCTGCGAGCCAAAGCGCAGCCGCCGCAAGCCGGACATCTCCTGAAGGCCGCGGCTGTGACGTCGCGCCTCGGAAGCCATCAAGGCCTCGTCCCCGGTGAGCAACACGTACACGTACGGCCGCCCCGGCTCGCCGTCGGAATCGAGCAGTCCGGCCGAGCGACGGAATCTCGCCCACTGGCCCGAGTGCTGTCCCGATGATGTCGCCGACCCAATGATGACCTGGCAGCCGAACGAAGAAAACCACCCGCTCTCGCTGGAGAAGGAAGGATGGATGTTGTCGCCGGGCGCCATGTTCTGAAAGATGTCGCGCGACTCGTACATGAGATCGTCGGCTGTCCGCCGCACGATCACCTTGCGCTTCGAAGCGATCGATTTGCGCAGCAGAAAGCAGCCCGGTCGGCCGTTGTGCTCGCCGCAGATATAGCGGTAGAGCCCCGAGGACAGCAGGTTACCCGACTCCCGCGTCTGGAACCACGACACTACCGCTTCCGCATGCGGCACGGTGGAGCCCGAATACACGGCAATCTTTCCCTGCTGGCGGTCCCACACGCCCAACACGCAGCGAGTCTCTTGATGGTTCGGCCGGATGTTCTTGAGCACGACTTCGTCCCGCCACAAGCCGTCGCTGCCCGATCCGCCGCTGACGATGGCGGCGCCGCGCAGACCGAACAGCACCGGCGTGCCGCCGGATTCGCCGACCGGAAAATCGTTCAGGGCGCAGAGCATCTCGATATCGGCCGCGGTCAGCGTGAACTGCATGCCGACGGGAAGGTCAGCCCCAAGATGGGCATAGTCGCAAGAGTCCTCGTCGCGCGCCCAAGCCACGCTCGATTGCGAGCGCGCCCGCGCGACCGCAGCCCCCATACTCTCGGCAGAGCGGCGCGCGATTTCGTCTTCGGGCGAGAGATCGACCCAGAAATCCTCATCGCTCGGGATTTCGGCGGGCGCGCCGGCCGGCGGCGCTCCGAACGTGCCCCTGAACTGCTCGTACAGGGTCAGTACCTTGGGCTTGTAGTCCGGATTTTCGGCAGGCGGCGCCCAGATGTCGGCGATGAAGTTGAGAAATCCTTCGGGTGTTGCGGCGGCGCTGCGCCAGCCCCGATAACTCGGATGCCGATCAAGCCGCAGCCAATAGCCGGCAATGAAATCCTCCAGGCTTGCGAACTTGCAGTAAAATTCACCGCCGTCATGCGCCTCGTACCAGACCTTGGTGGCGATGCCGCTCATGAACGGCCGCCACTTCATGCCCGCGAAATTGAGATGCCGCTTCGCGAGCTGTGACGTGCCGGTTCCGGACTCCAGCGCCCATTGCGAAAAACTGATGTCCTTGAGATGCGGAAATTCGATCACGGCCGCCGCATAGGCCTGCTGCAGGGAGGCCCACAGGGCGTCGCCTGCCGCAGCTTCCGACAATTCCATCGCAGCTTCCGCTGCACCGCCCGCGGCCGGCAGTCCGACCAAAGTGGCAAACGCGTCCACCACTGCGCCCGCAAGCCCATCCTTGCGCGCAATGCCGAGTTCGGCGTCCTCCCGGTTCGATCCGAAAAACGGCTCGATCAGCGCGGAGGGCTGCACCTCGTTGGTGAGGCTCGCAATGCCGCGTCCGGTTTCGTTGGCGTCCTTCAGGCCGCGATCATGCGATCCGGTCCGTCCATAGAGGCTGACCAGCCTGTCCTGCAGCGCGCGCGCCCAGGGACGGGAGCCGCTGCGGCCGTACAGCGTTTCGGTGCCTCGGGCGGTCGCGGTCGCGGAGTTGAAGTGGAGCTCGACGCAGGCCTGCGGTCGCCACTGGGCGACCAGGCGATAGGCATCGCGGACGCCGGCGGTGCCGTTCTGTCGGCGGCGGAACGTGGCGACGCGGATTCCGCGTGCATTGGCCTTCGCTTCAATCCGCGCTGCCAGATCCTCGTTCCAATAATATTCCGCGCGTCCCGCCGATGCGGTGGCAGGAAACGGAGGCGTAAGGCCGAGGGCGCCTTTGTCGGTGCCCTCCGAGCTGTGACCGATCACGATCGCAAGACCGTTGGGGTTGGCGCTTGCCCCCGCGGCGGCCTCGGGCCCGGCGATGCCGGGTTGCTCCCCAGCCATCTGCAATTCCTGGAGATCACCCATCAGCTCGTCGATGTATCGGCGTCTCTGCCCGATCTCGATGGCCAGCTCTTCCGCTGTGTCGGCGCCCGCCGCCGTCTCCCGCGTTGCAAGCTCCTGCCGGAGCTTTGCGATCAGGCGGCGATCGTCGTCAATGTCATCGCGGCTCATGATTCCACCTCATCCGCATGTGTGACTGGTTCAGTCTGTGGTGATCCCGTCGAAACGACCGAGATCGGATGGATCAAGCGCGCGATCGTCATCCCGCGCTTCTCGTCGTCGCCTCGGGCCCAAAGAGCGAGCGCGCGATGCGGGCGGAATGGCGTCATTTCGGCGCGGGCACGATCAAAGCTCGAAAGGATTTCTGTGGCTTGTCGGCGTCCTTGCAGTTGTCGGTTCCATCGTCGGATAGCAACATCATGCTTGAACTGCCCGGAACTGCAAACACCGCTTCGGGTGAAAAATCGGCCGGGATTTCGACGTTCTTCATCATGAGAGGTTTGGTGTCGGCCTCGTCGCCACTCCAGGTGAAGAGGGCGAATGGCGGTTTGATATCCGACTTCTCGGCGTTGCCGTGCGGCCCGGCAACGATGACGTAGGTGCTGTTGATCCATTCGATGCTGCGGATGCCACGCCCATCGAGCGCGAGCCGCCTTGGATTGCCGAACACAGGCTTCTTGCCGGCCTCCACCACTTCGGCCGGATTATCGAGAGGAATGACCACGGCTTCCTTGCCGGGACGTGGATTGCGAAATCCAATCAGGAGGCGGCCGTCGGGCGTCGCAGCGAGGCCCTCGATGTTGAAGCCGTTCTCCGCTTCCGGCGCAGGCCCCTCCTTCTCGCCGGGCGCAAAGGCCTCGGATAGTTTCAGAGGCTTCAGCTTCGGATCGTCGAACATGTCCTCGCGCAAGGTCTTGTAGGCACCGGGCCCTATCGGCTCCAGACGAGGCCCATCCGGATGCGGCACGATGCGTGTTGCAAACAAGCGCGACCGACCCGGCTCGGCCTCGCCGCCGGAATCGCGGCCGTGCGAACCGATCCAGTAGATGCGATCACCAATACGCGCCGCCCCCTCGAGGTCGGCTTCCTTGAAAACCGGTTTGCCGTCCGGCCCGGGTTTTTTCTTGGTCGGAGCTTCCAGGAACACATTCAAGTTGAGCTCCAGAACGGCACCCGCCTGTCCCGCCCGGTAGACGTTGAGGACATTGCTGTCATCATCGGCGACGACAAAACGATTCTGGTCGAGCGCAACCGCAGCCGAACCGTCGCAGGCGCCGCGATACGTCGTGATCTGGGCTTGTGCCGCCGCCAACCCTGAAGTCGTGACCGCAGACAGGGCGGCGATGACCAGCAGACGTATTGCATGGGTGGATTGGGTCATACGACATTCCCCCAAAAGACCTGTAAAATAACCACCCTGCACCTGCATCGACAGCGTGTCAAATATGAAAATACAACCGTAAAATCTGGTGAGGGACGAAATTCGCCGCCACGCGCTATCAGCCTATGGTACCGAGGGTCCGCGTCAGGTCGTCGAACAATTCGTCCACCGCAAAGGCACGGGGAATGAGCCGCTGCTGCGCGGCGTAGCGAATGATCATTTCCAGCGAGCGTCGCATCTCGTCGTCGCCGAACCGCGGCACCGAGGCTGCCGGCGTGTGCGCAGCGCTTTCGCGCAGCAGGCGGAACACTTCCCGCACGACATCGGGATGGTTGTCAGACAGGCTTTGACTGACCACCACCATATGGTTGATCGGCAGCACGCCGTATTTGGCGAACCACGATCTTTCCTCTGCGGCGACGTCCGGAAACAGCGGCTTCAGGCCCGGCTTCTCCACCTTTTCACCGAGCACCGCATCGAGTTCGCCGCCGAGCAGCATCTGGATGATCTGCTTGCCCGCCAGCGCGCGCTCCGTGGTGTCGATATATTCAGCGACATGCGCGTCCTCGAACGTCACCCAGTTGACCGCATCGAGGTCGACGCCATACTCATTGGCGAGGATGCCGCGCAGCCACGCTCCGGTGGTGGTGGTAAAGGAGCGGATGCCGACCCGCCTGCCCTCGAGATCGCGCGGCTTCAGGCTGCCCAAATCGGCCCGGTAGACCGCATGGGCATATTGAAACCGCGCCACCACCACGCTCGGCAGCAGCACCATCGGCTTGCCGAAACTCCTCGCCATCAGATAAGTGACGATGGCCATCTCCGAGACGTCGAAGGCCTGCTCGCGCACCATCGGCTTGAAGCCTTTGTTGGTCGGCGAATAGTCCACGAAATCGAAGGTGACGAGATCGGACCCGAGCGATCCATCCTTCAGCGCCAAAGTGCCGGGATGGTCGCCGAGCAAGGTGCGCAGCCGCATGGTCATTTCAATCGGACGCTGGTTCGGCGATAGCAACAAGGTCGGCCGCGCGCCGGCCCCCCGGAAGGGCTCAAACGACCAGCGCGGTCTTTGCATTCGCTCTGCATTCTGCGGCTTCCTGGAGGACGAACCTATGCGGCTTCAGCGACAAACGCAAAGTTCGATACCGACGCTTCGTCACCGGCGATCGCTTCGGGCTGCAGGAATGTTGCCGGCGACTTCGACCTAAATCATCCAGTTGTCGCCGGATCCTGCGAATGATTATTATGCCGCAATTGCAAGCTAAGGTTGAGTGTGGTTTGCTTGGGTTGTTCTGATCAATGGCTAGCGGAGGCAACCCATGCCGAATGGCGAAGGCCCAAGCCCCGAAGAACGACTACCTGATCCCAAGAATGTTCTGGTTGAAATGACCCTTGTGCCGAAGGCTAGCGCGGCCCTTCGAGCAGCCGCCACTCCTGCGGGAGGCCCACAGATCCGGATTTTGCGGACTCTGGAAGTCGATGAGTATGAAGCTCCGATCGAGGCTGCGGATATTCTTGCTCTCACCGCGCCGCGAGCGGCGCCAACCGACAACAAATTCAGCGGGACGTCACGCAAGGCCGCGAAACTGTCCATTGCTGATGCGCCGATTGAGCCGTTCGACGATGTCAATGACTTGATCGCCAGCTTTGAAGATCACGACACCATGGTCGACCAAGGAATTCCGACGACCGCGAACAGTGACCGCGTGGACGAGGAGAAGCGCAACGTGCGCGTCAAGGCTTTTCTCTATGCGGCGAGCGCGGAGGACGACAACGATTTCCACCTGATCATTGGCCGTGCCCCCAACAAGGCTGCCAAATACATGACAGCGGAGATTTCCGGCCTGCCGCCGAGCAGCAGCGACTTCTTTGACACCCTCGACGAAGCGCGTAGCGCATATTTCGAATATTTTGGCGATGGCTTACCCGGCACATCGTATGATTATTACGATCCGCCGATTGAAATTGAAATCGAGGGGTCGTTGTTCTGGGATTCAAGCCACGCACATGGCGGACGTCCGGGGCCACAAAAACTGCGTCCCAAGATGCCGGTGGTGTGGGAAATCCATCCCGTGACGAAGATTGTATTCGAGCCCTAGCCGTGAACGGGTCGGGAATGGCAAAGCGCAAAGGCCTTCACGGGATTTCGGGAGAAAAGCCGAAGTCTGGCGAAGCACCGAACCCTGGCTTGCCCGATCCGAAATCCGTCGTTTCGGAGCGGATCTTCGTCTCCCCGAAGGGCCGTCGCTACCGCATTCTCAGGACCACCGAAAAAGACCCCTACGATCCGCCCGACGATCAAGGCAAGAAGGGCAAATAATCAAGTCAATCTCGATCAAGCATATGCTGGAGGCGCCGATGTATACGCTGCTTCGAAAATCCTCGCTACGCACTCTGCTTTCGGTCCAGGCGCCACCTCTGCTGGTGTCTTTCGCGGTCGCCTCGCTTTACTTCAAAGGGTGGGGCTTCGCCCTGGAATGCTTGGCGTTCCTGGCCCTCTGGTTCGTCCTCGATGCCGGATACACCTATCTCCGATCGATCTGGTGGAAAGGCTCCGAAACGACATCGAGCCCGGCGCAATGACGCCTTCGACGAGGCGACCCGACCCGCTGCTTCAGGCGGGCGACCGTATTGCTTTTTGACGTATCATTTATGTGATGCCGGGGGCGTCGTTTGCCCAAGAAGATGAAGAAGGCGAAATCCAAACCACCCAAGGGCCCCAAAGGCCGCGCGGAAGCCGGCACGCGGACCGCGCCGCTGGCTTGAAGACGACCTGCTCGTCGACTACGACACGGTGCCCGGCGGCGGGCATGCGGGGGGATTGGATTCGTTGGCGAATCGGCAGGGCGCCAACGGCGTTGCCTGGAGGAACGAGTTCGAGGAATACAAGCGCCGACAACAGATCGCGCTGGCAACCACCGCCGCGCAGCCCACTGCGGCTCCCGATTTCGGCGCTCCCGCGGTGCCCGGCGGCTCGAATTGGCTTCCACTGGGCCCGACCGTCGTCATGGAGGGACAAACCGGAGGAGACGAGCGCCAACCCGTGGCCGGCCGTGTTGCAGGGCTCGCAATAGGTCCAGGCGGCACGGTCGTCTATGCCGCTTCCGCGAATGGCGGCGTGTTTCGGTCGGAGAATGGTGCGCTGACCTGGGAGGCGATGGATCAAATCGACATCGACCCAAACAGTCCTGCGTCCGCAAGCCTCATCTGCGGCGCAATCGCCATGGATCCAACCAACCCCAAGCGCGTGTTCGTCGGCACTGGCGAAGGCGCGACCTATTCGCATTTTTCGAGTCGCATTACCGCAGCGCTACCTGCTTACCGCGGCATCGGCATTCTTCGCACCGACGATGGCGGTGCAACGTGGCAGATCGAACCGAGTGACCTTGCGGGACAAGCCTTCTTCGCATTGGCACTCAACCCCGCTGACCGGGAAGGCGCCGTCGCCGCCACGACGGCGGGCCTCTACCGGCGCAAAATTCAACCAGGCGGACATTTCGAATGGATCCGCCTCGCCGCCGGCGTCTTCTCCAGCGTAGTGTCGGCAGCGGCGGCCGGAACTGTGCGGTTTTTTGCGGCGCGCTGGCCGCAAAGCGGTGATGGGACCGCGGCAGAGATCCTTTGGTCCGCAAATGGCGAAACGTGGCAACAGGCCGGCACTGGATTTCCAACCAACAGCGTATCCCGCATAGCGCTCGGCGTGCAGCCTGGAAATCCCGACCTGCTCTACGCGGTTGTGGCCGACACGCAAGGCATCCTTCATGGTCTGTACCGCCTCGACGGTGTCAACCAGGCGTGGAAATCTGTGTCCGGCCTTCCGGAATTCCTGCCGGTGGTCAGGGGGCAGGCGCAGGGCAATTACGATCTCGCGATCGCCGTCGACCCTGAGAAAGGCGATATCGTCTATCTCGGCGGCAGCTACCACAAACAACTCGGTGGCGCTTCGATCTGGCGCTGCGAAATTCAGCCTGACCGTGCAGCCTACCGCGTGGCGTCCCATGCCACGATCGGGCAGCATGCGCATTCCGACGTGCATACGTTGGTGCACAGCCCAAACAATCCGAATGAGCTTTGGTGTGGCTGCGATGGCGGGGTGTTCCTCAACCGCGACCCCCGCGGCACAGGCAAGTTCACGGCGCAAAACAATGGTCTCTCCTGTCTATGCTGCAACTTCATCGCCCAACATCCGACGGACCCGAGCATCGTGTTCACGGGACTACAGGACAACGGGACAGCGATGAAGACCGGTTCTTTCTGGCGCCATGTGCAGGACGGCGACGGCGGCTATTGCGTGATCAATTGGGTAGACCCTGACCAGATTCTGGTTTTTTCCAACGGCCGGATTTTGCGCTCGGTGAACGGTGGAAAAACGCACGAGAGTTGGCCGACTCAAACAAATCTGGGTTGGGAAACGATGACGCAGCCGATCGTAGGCGTGCCGTTCGATGCTGACCCCGCGCAAGCGGCGGATGCGAACCGTGTGGCAACGGGCGTTGGAAACAAAGTCTGGATCTCCGACAATTTTGGCGCCACATGGCCCGCCGCCGCGGCTTTCAGGCTTAGCGGCAGCGCGGGCAAGGTCTTCGCACTCGCGTTCGCTTCCCGAACGCGGCTCTTCGTCGGCACGGTCGAGGGTAAAGTGTTTCGGGCGGATCAGAAAGCCTCAGGGTGGACCGTGGAACCCTTGGCTGGAATGACGGACCACCTCGGTATTGCGGGCGTTATTACTGACGTCGCCATTGACTGGGCGGATCCAACTCTGAATTCAATTTACGTGGCCTTTGGAAGTATCACGGGACCAGGGCCCGGCGCGCCTGACCCGTCGAGGGTATGGTGGTACGACGGCCAGAACTGGCAACCGCGTAGCGGGACAGCGCCGATGAGCCTGCTCAACGTCGAGCACAACGCCCTTGCCGTGGATCGTGCATCGCCAAACCACATCTATGTCGGCGCTGATATTGGCGTGTGGCATTCCGCCGACGGCGGAAGGAACTGGGAGTTGTTCCAGAACGGGCTTCCCGATGCGCCCGTGTTCGACCTGCAATTTCATCCGACACAGCGCCTGTTGCGACTGGCTACCCATGGCCGCGGCATCTTCGAGATTGCCGTTTAAACCAACTGGAAGAATCGGCTGCCGGGGGAAGCACAACCGATCCATGCCAACACCGCACGCATTTTCATTCTGGCGTCCAAGATCGGCGCCCAAGCCTTGCAGCGGAGTTCTTTCCTACCTCGCATTGGCCGGCGCGTGGATGTTCCACAAATCGGCGCGCCAGTGCAGCGTGATGGCCAGCATCAGCGCCAGTCCCGCGGCGGCGTAGAGCGACGCGGTCGCGGCAAAGCCGATCTCGCCGATCAGGCTGCCGGCGGCCAACAGGCCGATCGGCAGGCTGTAGATCGCGAGCATGCGCACGCCCATCACCCGGCCGCGAAGATGTTCGCTCGCGGCGCGCATCAGAATGACGGCGACCGAGATCATGGCGAGGCTCTGCATGAAGCCCGCCAGCATCAGGCAGGCGATCGCGGCCGGCATGCTCTGCATTTGCGCAAACATCAGGAGAGTCGCGAACCACGCCATGGTGGAGCCGATCATCAGCCGCGCCACCTTGATGCCACCGATCAGGCTCAGGGCAATGGACCCGACCAATGAGCCGAGCGCAAAGCTGGCCGCCAGATAGCCAAGCCCGGTCTGGTCGGTGCCGTAGATATCGCGCGCAACATAGGGCAGCAGGCCGTTCGACAATGGGTAGGCGGTCAGGTTGACGAGGAACGCGACCCAGATCGCCGCCCGCATCCGCGGCGTGGTCCAGACATAGGCTACACCCTCCTTCAGGTCGCGCAGCGTCGAGCGCAGCGGCGCGCCCTCGGCCAGTTCGCCGACCGGGTGCGGTTTCGAGGGCGCCACGACGCGGAGAGTCAGCAGCGTGGAGACGAGATAAAGGCCGACGATCGCGATATAGGCGGGCCCCATGCCAAGGGCTGCGAACAGGCCGGCGCCGCTCAGCGCGCCCGCGAATTTCGCGGTGTCCATCGTGGTTCTGGAAATGCTGATCGCGCCGATCAGTTGATCGTGCGGCATGATGGTGGCGACCAACGCCCCGCGCACGCCAAGGTCCGACGGCCGAACCAGGCCCATCACCGCCACGATAATGAGGACATAGACCGGCGTGAGATGGCCGGTAAGGGCCAGCGTCATCAGCGCGGCCGCCAGCACCGCGTAAGTCGCGCGCATCATGGCGAGCAGGTCGCGGTGGCCGATGCGGTCGCCGACCACGCCAAATATCGGAGCAATCAGCGTGCCGACAAAACTGAGTGACGCGAACACCGTCAGCAGCAACACCGAGCCGGTCTCGACCAGCACATACCAGCCGAGAATCAGCGTCTCCATCTCGAACGCCCAGGAGGTGAGCAGGTCGGCAGGCCACTGGAAACGGTAATTCCTGATACGGAAGGGTGCGAGCGCGGAAGGCCGCGTGAACTCGCTCAAATCCCGGTGCCGCGGTTCATCGCGTTCCACACTGCCTGTTTCTTGTTGGTCCGGGACAACCGATTTCCTGCGGCGGAAATCACTTCCTGGAAGTTGGACCCAGCGTAGCGTCGATATCGCCTGTGTCAATCGCGCCGGACCCTGGCGCCAGTCCGGTGGATGGCCAGACAACGGCAAGTGCTGCCCTCCCGCAGCTTCCACCGTCGCTCTCGCGGGTCTCGGCCCTCGCGACACGGCCGATCACGCCGGCAGCTGGATGTCGTCTACCCGGTTGGGCTTGACCCGAATCCGGAACAATCTGGCTTCAATCGGGATGCGTCCCGAGCGCATTGTGCAGCCTCGCGTCATGGGTTTCGAAGTGGCGGGAGAACCATGCATCCAGCCGCTGCGCCAGCAACCGTTCGTCGAAGCGGTCGCTGGCTTCAAAATCCTCCATGATGTCGCGGATCTCGTCCAGCAGGCGTTCATGGTCGTTCTTGTGCTGGGTCAGCTGGTCGTAGCCGTGCTCACGCATGAAACGTTCCTCGAGCGCAAAATGCGCCGAGATCGCCTTGAACAGGTCACCGAAGAAATCGAGCACCGCGTCTTTCGATCCTTGGGTCGTCGCCTTGTCGTAAAGGCGATTGACGAGCTCGACGAGTTCCCGGTGCTCGTGATCGACGGCGGCGTTCCCGACGCTGTAACGATCCTCCCAATGCAGCAGGCCCATGATGTTACCTCAGCGAAAGATGAACTCGCCGCTCTCCGGCCGGTAGTCGATGACGAACATCTGGCTCGGCGCGAAGTCGACAGTACCACGGCGTTCGTGATCGAAGCCATCGGCGCGCGCGGTATCGCGCATGCGCACCGCAACATCGTATTTTCCGGCCGGCATCACGAAATGCTGATAGACCCGCGAAGGGCCGTCGCCGGCAATCCCGGTCGGCTTCAGGTCCGCAGCATAGATCCTGCGGCCGTCGATATCGAGTTCGACATAGAGGGAACGGCGTACCCGCGGGCAATCCTGCACCCGGCGCATATTCGGCGCCAGTCGGGCGATTTCCTCCGGGCTCAGCCTGCGGCACTCGCCCTTGCGATCCGCGCCGTGCACGAAGGTCAGCATCATCATCCCAAAACCCTCGGGGATTTTCCGATAGACCGGCCGGTCGGACAGCCATGCCACGCCGGCGAACAGCGCGGCAATGACCACGAACTGGCCTGCCAGTCGCAGCGCCCGTTTCATGAATCCCCCTTCAGCTCGGCGGGTTCACGATTCT
>JAYSPJ010000878.1:0-6059 GCA_043722155.1 Bradyrhizobium sp. | reverse complement strand
CGACATCGAGGGCGATGCATTCCATCCTGAGTGGAACTATACGATCAAGCCCCGTACCCACAGAAAACCGTAGCGGTTATTGCGGCGGGTGCCCTAAGGGAAGATGAGAGGCCGCGAATCGAGCGGCCTCTCACGGTATCGTTAGCGATTTTTGAATTTGCGACCGGGAGCATAGGCGCGTGCCCCTCGATAATCGCCGGACTGCTTCATCCGACCGGGCGCGTAGCCAGATGCGCCGGAATATCCGCCTATGGGGCCATTCTGTCTGAAGGACTGTCCGGGAGCGAATCCGGATGCGCCGTGGCCACCGCCGCCGCCGGGTCCCCTCGCGTCGGCGGTTGAGGACATTGCGACGATCAGCCCGGCCACCGCCGCGAGCGATAAGATTCTTGTCATGGTCCACCTCATTTGTTGTGACCGCTGTCGCGGGTACTGAGATGAACAACCGAAGTCTCCCTTTGTTCGAGGCCACGTTGAAAGTTCCTTGCTGTCGCGGAATATCTCGTCGTCTTCCTTGGGGAACGATGATCAATGAGGAGGCCGCCTTAGCCACTTTATATTAAGTTAACGTCTCCGCTCAGACTGCGTTACGATTCCGGGACCAAGACAACATCGTTCATAGCGGAGTGATCACCCCGACACCCCGCCGGCGTCAGCCGGCCGGGGGTGTCGCGCCAGCCCATTTCCCAGAAGTCGGCTTCGAGCCGGGTGGCCTCCTTGAAGATCCCGATCAGATCTGCCTCCCGGGCCGGCGTGACGTAGCGATCGGCAAGGCGTTCCAGCTGCATCAGCGCTTGCGCCGCGACCTCCTGGTAGGGCGCTCCGGCATATTCGGCGATCCAGACGCGATACGGATTGGTTGCAGCGAGCGCGTCGGGGCGCGCGGCGAGCCGTGTCGCGATCTCGGCGTAGCCGATCACGCAGGGCGCAAGCGCCACCTTGAGCGCCAGCAGATCGCCGCGCATACCCGCGTCGAGCACATAGCGCGTATAGGCCAGCATCTCGACCGCCGGCGGGGCTCGTTCCAGATCGCCCTGCGACATCCCCCAGCCGGCGCAGAGTTTCACATGCAGGTTCATCTCGATGTCGAGAATGGCCGAGAGCCCGGCAGCCGCTTCGCGCATGTCGGCGAGCCTGGGCGACTTGTAGACCGACAGCGCGTAGGCGCGCGCAAACTCGATGAGGAACAGATAGTCCTGAACGAGGTAGCGGCGAAACGCCGCTTCGGTGAGCGAGCCGTCTGCCAGCCCGTTGGTGAAGGGATGCTCGGTGTAGGCCCGCCACTCGGCGGACGCCGCTGTCTTCAGTCGCTCGAAGAAACTCATGATCTTTCGCGGGGGTTGGCTCTCGACGAGTGTCTTTGGCTCGTTGCCGGGTTATATCTCAGGTTCGTCGGAGGGGAACATGGAATGGTCGCGGGGGATTGTCGATGAGCATCGGACTGATCGCCCTGCTCGACGATATCGCGGCGATCGCCAAGGTGGCAGCGGCTTCGCTTGACGATGTCGCCAACCAGGCCGTCAAGGCGGGGGCCAAGGCCGCGGGGGTCGTCATCGATGATACGGCCGTCACTCCGGGTTACGTGATCGGCTTTACCGCCAGGCGCGAACTGCCGATCGTGGGCAAGATCGCGGTGGGATCGCTCCGCAACAAGCTTCTGATCTTGCTCCCCGTTGCGCTGGCCCTCAGCTACTTCCTCCCTTCGGCGATCACGCCGCTTCTGATGTCCGGTGGCGCCTACCTCTGCTACGAAGGGGTGGAGAAAGTGCTTGAAGCCATCCTGCCCCATCATGCGCATCGGCACGAAGCCCAGCTCGGCACGGTGGCGTTGAAGGCGCAGACGGTCGAGGACGAGAAGGTCGCAAGCGCCATCAAGACCGACTTCATTCTCTCGGCGGAGATCATGGCGATTACCCTGGCGGCGCTTCCCGCGGGCAGCATGCTGATGCAGTCGCTGGTGTTGGCGCTGGTAGGGATCGGGATCACCGGCGCGGTGTACGGCGTGGTGGCGCTGATCGTGAAAGCCGACGACCTCGGTCTGGCTCTTGCAAACCACGACGGCGCCTCGGCCTTTGGCGATATCGGCCGGGCGGTCGGCCGCGGCCTCGTTCGCGGTATGCCCGGCTTCCTGACATTGCTCAGCGCCGTCGGCACCGCCGCCATGATCTGGGTCGGCGGCGGCATCGTCCTGCATGGCCTGGAAATCTACGGCCCGCCCTGGATCGGCCTCGGCGTCCACGCCGCGACCGAGGCCGCGGCTCACGCATTGCCGGCGGCCGGCGGGGCGCTCGAATGGATCGTTGCGGCGGCGATATCGGGAGTCCTTGGACTGTTGATCGGCGCAGCCTTGATCCCGATCATCGGGCTTGTCTTTGCACCGGCCTGGAAACGGTTGAAGCGTTTTCTGCCGGGCGGTCATGACGGGAAGTGAGGCCTGGCGGCAAGTCGCTCAGCCCTGCCCGTCTTCCAGGCCGTACTCGCGATAGATGGTCAGCGGATCGCGGTCGGGAAACAATCTGCATTTGGCCTGCGCCAGATGCACGGTGACGGTTCCTTGCTGGCAACCGGCGATCAAGAGCTTCCTGATATCCTCCATATGAGGTCGCGGCTGGTTGGTCGCCGGCAATTGCTCCAGCGCGACCAGCGCCGTTGCCAGCGCTTCCGTCAGCACCCATTCGTCGTGGCCGGTAATTCCCTTTTTCGGCATTTGGACAGCCTTGTTCCAGGGGTGCAGCCACCCATCAACCAGGTCCGCAACATCCGAATGACAGGCAGGCTCGCGGCTGAACGCGCGGGCTAGCGCTTATCGAACGGAATTAAATGGTGGTACTCTTTCGGCACCGAGCTGCGATAGCGCGCGGGCACCGTGCCGCTATCGATGGACTTGTCGATCTCCTGCTGCCGGGTCATCTTCTTCGCAGCCTGTTTTTTTGCCGGCTTGGCGGGTTCGGCCGTCGTTTCCGTTTTCGCGGCAGGCGTCGTCGTTGTCGTCGCAGCTGCCGGCGCTGACGTGGTCGGCGCCGTCCCGGTACTTGGCGCGGTCTGGGCCAGCACCCGGCCGGCCGGCAAGGACACCAGCGCAATCGTCGCAAAAATCAAAGAAAGTCGTTGCATCAAGGAAAGTCGTTGCATCAAAACCTCCCAGCGCTGCCCGGCCCGCCATGCGATCAGCGTAGTCCCGTGGCATCGCACCATGCAAGCTGACTTCAATGGCCTTTTTGCGACCCGATGCCGTGTCGCACGCCCCTGCCCGCCCTGTTGATAACCCGGTCGCGCCGGCGCCGTCGGCGTGACAGACCGCGGCGACGTGTTATCGACGGGACGCCTTGCTCGAGACGGATCAAACACCATGCGGATTACCCTGGTCGGCTCCCGCCATTTCGGCGTGACGACACTGAACATGCTGCGCCAGCACGGCGTCGAAATCGCGGGCGTCGTCGTGGCCGACGCCGAGGACCGGCTCGCCGCCGCGGCCCGCGACGCCGGAATCGCGGTCACCGTGCAGGCCGATCCCAAGCTCGTGGTCGCCCGGGAAATCGCCGCGGGAACCGACCTGATCGTCACCGCGCACAGCCACGCGCGCATCGGCAGAGACGCGCTGGCGGCCGCAAAACTCGGGGGGATCGGCTACCACCCCTCGCTGCTGCCCCGGCACCGCGGCATCGCGGCGGTCGAATGGACCATCCGGGAGGGCGATCCGATCGCCGGTGGCTCGGTGTACCATCTCGCCGACCGCATGGATGCCGGCGCGATCGCCGCCCAGGAATGGTGCTTCGTCAAAAAGGGAGAAACCGCGCGCGAACTGTGGGAGCGCGCGCTGGCCCCGCTCGGCCAGAAGCTCCTGGGTGAGGTAATCGAATACGCCAAAGCCCATAAGTCGCTGCCGGCCAAGCCCCAGGACGAGCAATTTGCGACCAGCGCGCCCAATCTTCCAAAGTAATATTTTACCGGCACCGGCGGACCCCTCCGGGACCAGATCTTTCGTTCCGGGAACGGAACCGATTGGGACATCAAATATTTGATTTGTAGGGAACATTTCGTGTTGTCGCGGCGCAGCAAACTTTGAACACATTGTCCATCGATAAGCCGCGTCATCACACATACCGGGGATCTGATTCATGCGCCTCAATCGCATTCGCAACGCGCTTCTTGCTTCCGCTTTCACCGCCGCAGGCGCCCTCGCCGCGGCTCCCGCCACTGCCGCCGAGAGTTCGTATGACGGGCTTTGGCACGTCACGGTTGTGACCAAGAGCGGTAGCTGCGAGCCGACCACGAGTTCGACGCTGACGGTGTCTGACGGTAAGGTATCGGCCGGTGGCGCTCCCGCGGGAAGCGTCGGACGAGAGGGACTTGTGCGGGTCTCGATCAATGGTGCGTATGCAAACGGTCATCTCAGCGGCAAGACCGGCTCGGGGAAGTGGAATGGCGCATCTGCAGGCGTTCCGTGCAGTGGTCGATGGGAAGCGTCGCGGCAATAAGCCGGACCCAACAGCAGAATTCATCGCAAACGCGCGACGGCTGACATTCGCAGCCGTCGCGTTTTTTTGACCTCGATTTCCGGCACCACGAGCCATGCGGAATCGGGGGCGTTCGCCGGCATGGCCGGCAACTGGTCCGGCGGAGGCACCATCACGCTGGACGATGGCTCCAGCGAGCGGATTCGATGCCGCGCCACCTACGCCGTCCGTGCCGACGGCAACGGCCTCAACCAGACCCTGACCTGCGCCAGCGACAGCTACAAATTCAATCTCGCCAGCGACGTCATCGCCCGGGGCGCAGCGTTGTCCGGAACATGAAGCGAAAGCATTCGCAACGCCGCCGGCAATCTCGACGGTCGCGGCGGCGGCAACTTTCAAGTCGTCGCCAGCGGCCCCGGGATCACCGCACATATTTCATTGACGACGCGCGGCAACAAGCAATCCGTCGTGATCAAATCCAACCGCGCCCCGAGGCTCACATCGATTTCGCTGACCCGCTCTTGGGCGCCCGCCGCGATCGGCGCCAGCCTGCGGCTCTTGCTAACTGGTCCTGGGCTTGGCCAGCCGGGCCGCGGTTTCCGTCATGGTCTTGGCGATCAGCAGCGCCTGTTCCTTGTTCAGCGCGAAATCCTGAACGCCGTTTTGCGTGGTCAGCGAAAGCACCATGATATCGGGCTGGTTTTCGGGCCAGCCGGTGGCGAAGGCGGTCACAAAATCCGCGGACGTGGATCGTTTGGTCATCGTGAGATTTCCCTATGACGTTTTCGAGCGAAGTGGACACCGGTTCGCGTCAAGAAAACGCGTCGAAACAAGAGATGAGAGCCCGGTTCTGATTTGTCGGAATCGCGATCTATCCGTTCGGCACAAACGCGGTGACTTCGATCTCGACCTTGGCGCGGGTATCGACCAGGCCGGAAATGTAGAGCAGCGTCGAGGGCGGGAAGTTTCGCCCGAGCGTTTCCTTCCAGGCGGCGCCGATCCCCGCGCCCGCAGCCTGGTATTCTTCGCGGCTGGTGAGATACCAGGTCAGGCGGACGATATGCTCGGGCCCGGCGCCGGCTTCGCCGAGCAGCCTGACGATCCGGCGCAGCGCGGTGCCGGCCTGCGCGGCCATGTCGGGCGCATAGTCTTCCTTCTCGTCGCCGCCGGTCTGGCCGGCCAGCACGACCCAGCGGCCGGGACCATCGACCGCGACGCCGTGCGAAAAGCCGCGCGGCTTCGACCATTCGGCCGGTTGCAGAGTGAGCATGAAGAAGTTCTCCGAATTATGATGCCGTCATTCCGGGATGGTCCGCAGGACCAGACCCGAAATCTCGAGATTCCGGGTTCGATGCTGCGCATCGCCCCGGAATGACGATCTCGTTTAGCACCGATCGCGCGGGCTCTCCCACCCCGAATTTTGGCGCGGCGCAGCACTGCCCCGGCATATTTGCGCGTTGCATATCGCGCCGGGGTCGCCGATACCGGCCTGCCCTTTCCGTATCTACGCGCGGCACCCGCCGCGGCATGTCTGGCAATCACCTGAAAATGGACCGAACACCTTCCATACCAAGGGCCGCGCTGTGGATGGCGGGCTGGCTC
>JAYSPJ010000877.1:0-4853 GCA_043722155.1 Bradyrhizobium sp. | reverse complement strand
TTGTTGAACGCGTCCTCGATGGTGCCGATGGAATCCGGGTTGCCATACACGGACTGCAGATTGGCGAGATAGGTCGACCGGATGTCGGCATAGGCCGCGCCGGAAGTTTCGGTGCGGATCTGGGTCTGCAGATACTGATCGAGCTCGCGATTGACGCCGTTGATGCGGACGCTGGAGCCGAAATCGCCGGTGACGCCGGTGATCTGATTGAGGGTCTTGCGGACATAGCCCGGCGATTCCGCGTTGGCGACGTTCGACGAAACCAGTGCGAGCGACGCCTGCGTTGCGCGCAGGCCCGACATCGCGGTGGCGAGGGCTTGACCCAGACTCATGACATACTACCCATCTTGGATCCGATCGCGGATCGGCTGCGATTATCGCAGCACGTTCAGGAGATCCTGCACCATCGTGTTGGAGGTGGTGATGACCTTGGTGTTCGCCGAATAGGCCTGCTGGGTGACGATCAGCTTGGTGAATTCGTCGGCAATGTCGGTGTTGGATCCCTCGAGCGACGAACCGACGATGCTGCCGCCCTTGCCGTACAGCGCCTGGCCGGATCCGTCGGTCGCCTCGAAGGCGCCGCCGTCGGCACGCTTGAGAAAGTTGGTGCCGTTGAAACTGGCCAGCGTGATTTCGGCGAGATCGAGGTTACGGCCGTTGGAGTAATTGCCGACGATGCGGCCGTTGGTGGAGACGCCGACCGACTGCAGCTGACCGGCTGGAAAACCGTCCTGCTGGATCTGGTTGACCTGCACGTTGCCGTTGGCATCGGCGAACTGCGTCACGCCGCCGCTGCCGAAAACCAGCACCGGACTTCCGATCGACAGGCCGTTGACCGTGGCATTGGTCAGCGTGATGGAAGCAATCTGCGGAATCATCTGGCCGCTTGCCGAGAATGTGAAATTGGTGCCGACGTTCTGCCAGGCCACATTGGTGCCGGTTGCGTTGGCATTGACCTGATAGAACATGTTCCAGGTGTCGGTGTGACCGGCACCGAGCGCGGAACTGTCGGTCTTGCCCCAGCGAAACTGCAGGTTCACCGGCGCGCCTGAGACGTCGTAGGTCGTCACCGCGCCGCCGGCGATCGACATATTGAGGAACGTCGAATTGTCCTGGCCAATCACCTGACCGGTTCCTACGGTGCCGCCGCCGGTGCGCAGCGCGGTCGCGGTGCCGGTGAAGCCGAGTGAAGCAAATGCGCTGGAGTTCGAACTGGTGACCGAGAGATCGGAGGTCGTGCCGGAATGCATCGTGATGGCGCCGCCGGAGATCGAGGATGGTATGGCGGTGCCGGTGATCGAGTCGATTTTCGTCAGCAGCGTCGAGATGCTGTCGGTGATGTTGAGCTGGTTGCCGACGGCACCGGCCGCCACGAAGGTCACGACGGTGCCGTTGACCGTAATGGTATCGCCGGCGGCGAAATTGGCGGTGATCGAGTTGCTGGGAGTGGCGCCTGACAGCAGGGTCGCGCCGGTATTCGCCACCGACGGCGAGGCCTTGTTGTTCTGGACGGTGCCGCCCGTCGTCGCATCGACATAGGGCGCGGCGGGCGTTCCCAGCACCAGCGGGTTATAGCCGGTGCTGAACGCGCCCGGAGCCAGCAATTCCGATCCCGCGACCGATTTGTCATGCGCGGTCGTCAGCGGATAGCTGGCGAGGTTGGCGCGATACTCGATCTTGGAGGTTTCCTGCGCCGGCAGGAAGTCGTTCTGGAATTTCAGGACCTGCGGCGAACTGCCGGTCAGGTTGCCGGTGGTCGGATCGACCGGAACGCCTTGCAGGAAGTAGCCGGCGCCGTTGACCAGATAGCCGCTCTTGTCGATCTGGAAATCGCCGCGGCGGGTGTAGCGGTCGACGCCGTCGAACACCGGCTGGCCGTCGGTGAACGTTCCGGGCTTTTGCACCGAGAAGAAGCCGGAGCCGTTGATGGCCATGTAGGTGGCGACGGAGGCCGACTGCACGTCGCCCTGCACCGTGTTGGTGCTGCGCGAATTGGTGGTGACGCTTCCGGAGAGCTGGTTGGTCAGCCCGGTCGACGGAATGAGATCGAGAAAACTGGTATCGATGCGCTTGAACGCCGTGGTCTGCGAGTTGGCGATATTGCCCGAGATGTTTTCCAGTGCGTACGACTCCGCGCGCAAGCCGCCGACGGCCGTCGTAAGAGCGCCGAAGATACCCATGACATTTTCTCCACATTCGATCCGGGCGGCCCGCCGGTCCCAAGAACCATGGCCGCTATCGAAGGAGAGTGTCGCAAGCACCGTGCCAGATTGTAAAATAAAGTAAAATCAAATACTTAAATAAAAAATCCCGGTCCAGAGACCGGGGCACAATTGCCGGGGCGGGCAACAATTGCCGGGCCCAAGCCGTCGAATCAGGTCGCCGATGCCGCTGCCGGATGAAACACCAGGCCGAAGCCATCGATGCAGTAGCGCAGGCCGGTCGGCTTCGGCCCATCGTCGAAAACATGACCGAGATGCCCGCCGCAGCGACGGCAATGCACTTCGGTCCGCAATATCCCATAGGTGCGGTCTTCGGTTTTGCCGAGGGCGTTTTCCAACGGCTGATAAAAACTCGGCCAGCCGGTCCCGCTCTCGAATTTCGTCTCCGAGGCGAACAGCGGCAGGTCGCAGCCGGCGCAGGCGAACACGCCCTTGCGCTTTTCCTTCAGGAGCGGGCTCGAGCCCGGGCGTTCGGTGCCGTGTTGACGCAGGATCTCGTATTGCTGCGGCGTCAGCTGCGCGCGCCATTCCGCATCGGTCTTTTCGATCTCGAATTTCTCCGCGGCATTGGCCGGGGTGGACCGCAGCCAACGGAAGGCGGCGAGCCCAGATAAGCCGGCGACGGACGCGAGCAGGATACGGCGGTCAAACATGATGGTCTCCGTGCGAAGCGAAACAGGGCTTGTTCGCTGTGAGATACGGGGCGCGGCGACAGAAGTTACACGGATCCGGGCCGAAATTTCTCACTTTCTTGCGAGAAGCCCCAACCCTTGCCCCCGCCCGCGCGAGATCAGGCAACCCCCTCGCCTTCGCCCGGGCTTGCCGCGGCCGGCGGCCGGGGACGCTCGGGACGCGGGCGGCCCGGCGGCGGCCGGCGCGGCTGCGGTCCTCGCGTTCCGGCCTGCCGGTTTGCCTCGGCCAGGCGCGCCTCGCGGATGCGTTCCTGGGCCCGCGCTTTTTCCCTGTAGCGGGCCAGCGCACCGGCGGCGGCAGAGCTTCCCCGTCCCCACAACCCGATGACATGCCCGGCGACCCGGCCGGTCGCGCCGCCCGCCCAGACCAGTTCGAATGGCGAAAACAGCCGCCAGCGTTCGTCGCCCCACAGAATGCTGCGCGCGATCAGCAGTCCGGCCATCGCCGTCGTGTTCAGGCCATGACGGCCGAAGCCGCTGGTGACCCACAGGCCTTTACGCAGCTGGCCGATCTGCGGCATGCCGTGCACGGTCTCCCCCACCACGCCGCCCCACATTTCGGCAATCCCGACCTTTCCGAGTTGCGGAAAGATGGTGTGGATCCTGCGGGCAATGGCCGGCGCAAACCGCTCGGGCCGCGCCGCCCAGGTGGTTTCGGGACTGGCCCACATCAGCCGGTCGCCCTCGACGATCCGGAAATGGTCGATGCCGTCGCTGTCGGTCACCGATCCCTGAAACGTCATGGCGTCGGCCAGCCGCTCGCCGAGCGGCGCGGTCACCGCGGCGTAGCGCCACACCGGCAGCAGCGTTTCCGACAGCCGCCGCAGCGGCGCGCCCAGATGGACGTTGCCGGCGAGCACGATATGCGACGCGCGCAACCGCGCCGACGGCGTGACGATCCGCTTGCGAATGCCCGACGGATCGATGCTGACGACCGGCGTATCCTCGAAAATCCGCGCCCCTGCCCGCCGCGCCAGCGCGGCGAGGCCATGGAGATATTTGCGGCCGTCGACCTGAAACGCCCGCGGATAATACACGCCGTGGAAATAATGACTGGTCTTGATCTCGGCGCGAACGCGGTCGATCTGCCAGCCCTCGACTTCGGTATCGAAGTCCTCACCGAGCATTTGCAGCCGGCTGATCAAGGCATCGCCGGCCTCGACGTTGGAGACCTCCAGCACCCCCTCGCTCAGCGCAATCCCCGGAATCTGAGCTTCGATCGCGTTGGCCCGGACATATTCCGCGCCCTCTTTCGACAGCGACCAGAGTTCGCGGGCGTCTTCGAGACCGATGCGCGCGATCAGTTCGCCGATCGGCAGTCCGAAACCCGGCATCACCGTGCCGAGTTGATGGCCCGATGCGTTCCAGCCGATATGCCGGCCCTCGAGCACCGCAACGCTGGCGCCGAGCCTTGCCGCCTCGAGCGCCACCGTGAGGCCGGCAAGCCCGGCCCCGACCACGCAGACATCGACATCCAGATCGAACGAAAGCCGCGCGCGCGCCGGCGCCTCGGCGGCATCCAGCGCGTCGGTCGAGCTTGTGAAAGTCTCGTTCATATCGTTTTCTTAGGGACCGATCAGGCGCTTGTCACCTTGTCCCGGGCATGAGCTTGTACATTAATCCGAAAGGCCGAAACGAATCGAGATTGCGCCATGCGCCGTTTGATGCTGCTGCGTCACGCCAAGACCGAGAACGACGCACCGTCGGGCCGCGATCAGGACCGCCGGCTGGACGAGCGTGGCCGGCGTGACGCCGCCGAGATCGGCGGCTGGATCGGCCGGCATCCGCCCTTTCCCGGTTCCGTGCTGGTTTCATCGGCGGTCCGGGCCAACCAGACCTGGGAAATCGCCTGGGAGGCGATGAGGGATCTGGCGCCGCCGCCGCAGGTCGAATTCCTGCCGGAACTCTATGGCGCCGATCCGTCGCAACTGCTGGAAGC
>JAYSPJ010000876.1:0-3632 GCA_043722155.1 Bradyrhizobium sp. | reverse complement strand
CAAGACCGATTACGGCGGCTATTCCGGCTATTTCGCCGATCCCGACAATCATCCCTGGGAAGTCGTGGTCGCGCCGGGCATCGAGGTCGGCGACGACCGGCGGGTTCATTTGCCGGATTGATATCGGGATCGAATAGCGGGAATTGCGCCGCATTCGCGGTTGCGCCGCGGGGCTGGCTATGGCCACGATCCCGGCATGAGTCGCGAAAAATCCGAAAAAGACAAAGCCGGGCTGCCGAAGGGACTGCCGAAGGGCGTGATTGCGGTCGCGCCGCCGAGCTTTCGCCGCGAGCGCGCGCTGATCAAGCGCGGCGTCTGGCCGGTGGCCGGCTGCGACGAGGCCGGCCGCGGTCCGCTGGCGGGCCCGGTGGTGGCCGCGGCCGTGGTGCTCGACCCGAAGCGGATTCCCAAAGGCATGGACGATTCCAAGCGGCTGACCGCCGCACGCCGCGAGGAACTATTCGAGGAAATCTGCGCCACTGCGTCGTTCGCGGTCGCCTTCGCGTCGCCGGGGCGGATCGATCGCGACAATATCCTGCGGGCCTCGCTGTGGGCTCTCAAGCGTGCGGTGCAGGCGCTGCCGGAGTTGCCGCGGCATGTGTTCGTCGACGGCCGCGACAGGCTCGATATAGCTTGCGACTGCGACGCCGTGATCGGCGGCGACGGGCTGGTGCTGTCGATCGCGGCGGCGTCGATCGTCGCCAAGGTGACGCGCGACCGGCTGATGTGCGCGCTGGCGCAGAACTGCCCGGGTTACGGTTTCGAATCCCACAAGGGCTATGGCGTGCCGGAGCATCTCGCGGCGCTGAGCCGGCTTGGACCGAGCGCCCATCACCGCCGCTTCTTTGCCCCCGTGGTGGCCGCGCGGGAAAAACATCAGCCGGCTACCGTCGAATGCGACCTCTTGACGAGCGAAGCGCGGATCGTCGCCGAGGCAGCCGCCGCAATTTAGCGCCAGTTGCCTCGGCGGCGGACGCGCTTTATCACACGTTCGGGATCGAACAGGGCCGGCTTGTCGGGCTTGTTTGGGCATTTCGGACGTTTCATGCGTTTCACTTCCCTGGTTATCGAACTGATCCGCGCCCGGCCGCGGCTGGTGGTGTGGCTGGTGGTGCTGCTGCAGGCCGCGATATGGCTGATCCTGCCGCTGCTGTTGTATCGAAGCCCGCCATCCGACCTCGCCACGGTGCTGGCCTTTGGCCGGCAGTATCAGGTCGGCACCGATCTCGGCCCGCCGCTGGCGTTTTGGCTTGCCGATATCGCGTTCCGCGCCGCCGGCAACCACATGTTCGGCGTCTATCTGCTGGCGCAGCTTTGCTCGGTCACGACCTTCTGGACGCTGTTTCTGCTGGCGCGCGCCATTGTCGGCAGTCAGCAGGCGGTGCTCGCGATTCTGCTGACGCTGACGGTCACGGCATTCAGCTCGCCCGGCGTCGAGTTCGGCCCGCTGGTGCTGGCGCGTCCGCTGTGGGCGCTGCTGCTGCTGCATTCCTGGCAGTTGATCGGCCAGAACCGCCGCCACGCCTGGTTCGCATGGTCGATCGAAGCCGGCCTGCTGCTGCTGACCACCTCCGCCGCCATCGGCCTGCTGCTCCTGATCGCGGGCTTTGCGCTCGCCACGAGGCGCGGACGGCGCATGCTGACGTCGTTCGATCCGTTGTTCGCGCTGCTGGTGATCGTCGTGCTGGTGCTGCCCTATCTGATCTGGCTGGTCCGCGCCGACACGCTGGCGTTGCCGCGATGGCCTGATATCGCGGATCTCAGCGGCAGGGCGCTGCACTGGGCGAGATTGCTCGGCGGGCTGCTGCTGGCGATTTCCGGCATCCTGGTGCTGGCGGCGCTCAACTCCGGCTGGTTCGCCCGCACCCCGGAAGAGGCGCCGATCATCTATCGGCCGCCGGTCGATCCCCTGGCCCGCGATTTCATTTATTTCCTCGCCATCGGCCCCGCGTTGGCCGGAAGCCTGATCTCGGGCCTGTTCAATCTCGACCGCGTCGCCGGCGGCGCCGGCATCGCACTGCTGATGTCGGGACTGGCCGCGATTGTCGTGACCGGCGACTTGATTCAGCTGCGGCGTCAGCGTCTGCTGCGCTCGGTCTGGGCGATCGCGGTCATTGCGCCCGCGCTGGCGGCGATCGCCGCGACGATTTTTCTGCCATGGGCCGGCAGCGCCGAGGTGGCGACGTCAATGCCCGGGCGTGCGATCGCGCATTTCTTCGGCGACAGCTTCGAGCGGCGCACCAACCAGCGGCTGCGGGCGGTGGCCGGCGACCCGCAGCTGGCGGCGCTGATCTCGCTGGACAAGGGGCGTCCGCATCTGCTGCTCGACGCGACGCCGCAACGGACGCCGTGGCTGACGCTGGCGAAATTCAACGAAACCGGCGGCGTGGTGGTGTGGCGCGCTTCCGACACCGCCGGCACCCCGCCGCCCGAACTCGCGCAACGGTTTCCCGGCCTGGTGCCGGAAGTGCCGCGGGCGTTCGAATGGCTGGTGACCGGCCGCCAGCCGCTATTGCGGATCGGCTGGGCCATCGTGCGGCCGAAGGGGTCGTGAACCAGCGGCCTCAGTTGCTCACGAGCGTGAGCGTGACGTCGTTGCCCGTGCCGCCGACGTAGCTGATGCTGAAGATGGGCTGGGATGTCTGATCAGGATTGAGGCCGCGGACCAGCGCCCCTTCGTTCAGGGTCACTTGAGTGTTCGGAATGGCCGTCGCAGAGCCGTCGGTGCCGGTGAATCTCCCGGTCACAGGATCGGCGCCGTCATTGTCGATGATGACGAACGTGGTATTGAGCGCTGCGGCAAAGCCGGCGGCCGTGATGGGGAGGAGGCGTCCGCCCACCGTGACGGATCCGGTGACGGCGGCTTTGTCCGCAGAACTGGTGTCCACGGTGGCGAAGTAGTTGCCGCCGGTGCCAAACGTCAGCGCGCCGTTTATGGTGAGCGTGCCGACGGTGCGAAGCAGGGGACCTGGATCGAGCCGGGCCCCGTTGTCGATGGTCACCGCGCCCACAGTGCCTGTGCCCATCACGAAGGGTCCTGAGTTCGTCTCCACGCCTGGATCGGTGCCGCCGATGATGGGCGAACTGGTGTGCGTGCTCAGGAAGATGGCATAGCCGTTCTGGACGAGCATCGGGCTGGTGAACGTGGTCGGCTGGAGAAACCGCGCGGCGCCGTTGATCAGGCGTAGCCCCCCGGCGCCGGTGATCGAGGTGTCAATCTGCGCGGCTTGTTCGGCGATGTTGTCAGGAGGGGCAGGGGAGGCCTTCAAGGCGCTCGTGGGCGACGTGGTCGCGATCGGACCGGTGAACGTGACGAAGAACCCATCGAATGTGGACAACGTGCCGCCGTTGAGCGTAATCGGTTCCGTGACGATGCCGCCCAGACCCGTCGGGCCCGTGGCGCCAGCTGTAGCCACGATCTCGAGCGTGCCAGCGCCGTTGATGGTCGTTCCCGCGGCTGCGGTTCCCAGACTGCCGAACAGCCGCATCCGCCCTTCGTTGATCGTGACTGGTCCCGTGAACTGTTCAGAGTCGAACAGGTCGACCAGGATGCTGCCGCTCTTGACCAGGCTGCCGTTGCCGGGCTGCAAACTGATCCGGGTGACGGCCAGGCCGTTGCCATCCACCGTCAC
>JAYSPJ010000875.1:0-7893 GCA_043722155.1 Bradyrhizobium sp. | reverse complement strand
GTCGATGGCGAAATCGGCCTTGGCGAACGGCATCGCCTGGGCGGCCGCCAAAGCGGGGGCGGTAGAGCGCGGCGCCGAGCCGTCGTCGAGATAGCCGAGCCCACGCTTGGCGGCCTCGCGGATGATGGGCAGCATCACGGTGTCGGTGACGACGAAGCGCGCGCCCATGAAATTGGCAATTCCGGCATAGCCCTGAAAGCGGCTGAGATGCCAGTACAGCCGGTCCAGATTCGCCTCGGGCGCAAGCGTCGTGAGCAGGGTTTGCGGGCCGGGGTCGTTGTCGGGATAGTCGAACGGCTCCATCGGCACCTGGAGCAGAATCTCATGGCGCTGCGCGCGCGCGCGCTCGGCCAGTTTGGAGGGATCCGAGCCGTAGGGCGTAAACGCCAGCGTCACCGCGGGCGGCAGCTTCATGATCGCGTCGGTCGTCTTGGCCGCGCCAACCCCAAGGCCGGCGACGACGATCGATACCGCAGGCATTTTGGCCGCCTTGGCGCGGTCGGCTTCGGCGGCGTAAACCGTAAAGGGCTTCAATCCCTCCGCGACCACCGGGATCATGCCGTAGCGTGATTTTTCAAGCAGGCGCTGATCCACCCCGGCCATCATGGCGGGCGCTTTGTCCGTCTCGGTCTTGTCGGCGGCGGCGCCGCCGATCACAACGTCCTGGCGCTTGCCGCTGGAGCCGTCGATGATGGTGACGGTCTTTTGTTCGGCCGGCGGGGCGGCTTGACTGGCTGCGGATTTGGCGCTGGGCTCGGCGGCTCCCAGGGGCGCCATGGCGGACTTTTCGCCCTTTTCACTCGGCGTGGCTGGCTGGCGCAGCGCGACGCGCGCGACCGGCTCGCCGCCCAAGGGATTGTCGCCGAAGATGGCGAAGCCCGCAAAGACAGCCAGAAACAGACCCAGCAAAACGGCTAGTGCCTGGATACCGGAAAACGGCAGCCGGAAACGGCGCTTCCGGCGCGCCGTCTGCTGTCCGAGCGGTGTGCTCAGATCGTCGGCCGTCTCTGCCATGGGCCTCCCCGAATCAACCGGTTCGACGATACCACGACGGGGCAAGGCCGCGGCAGATACGCCACTGCGAGAGTTCCGCGAAACCCTCGATGCTGCCGGAACCCGTCGGGCCATCCCGCAAAAAGGGCGGCCCGAAGGCCGCCCTGTTCGCAAGAACCCTGTAAGGTGGGCTCAGATCAGTTCGCCACCTTGCTGGCGGGCTTGTCGATCGCGGCCTTGTCGCCGGTCGGCGCGGCAGCGTTGACCTTGACGCCGTGCAGCAGGTCGGCCGCCATCTTCAGGGCCTTGTCGTTCTTGGCGTCCGGCGGCACGTAGGATTGCGAGCCGGTCTTCTCGTCGCCCTCGGACTTCAGATGGCCGCGCAGCGAGGCTTCGCCCTTGGTGTCGGTCCGCGACTTCAATTCGTCGGGCACGTCCTGCAGTACCTCGATATCGGGAACGATGCCCTTGGCCTGGATCGATTTGCCCGATGGCGTGAAGTAGCGCGCGGTGGTGAGACGCAGCGCGCCGTTGCCGCTGCCGAGCGGAATGATGGTCTGCACCGAACCCTTGCCGAACGAGCGGGTGCCGACCAGCGTCGCGCGCTTGTGGTCCTGCAGCGCGCCGGCGACGATTTCCGATGCCGATGCCGAGCCGCCATTGATCAGAACGATCACCGGCTTGCCCTTGGTCAGATCGCCCGCATGGGCGGCGCGGCGCTGGGTTTCCTCGGCGTTGCGGCCGCGGGTAGAGACGATCTCGCCGCGCTCGAGGAAGGCGTCGGAAACCGTCACCGCTTCCTCCAGCAGGCCGCCGGGATTGTTGCGCATGTCGATGATGAAGCCCTTCAGCTTGTCGGCGCCGATCTGCGTGGTGAGGTTGCCGATTTCCCGCTTCAGGCCTTCGGTGGTCTGCTCGTTGAAGGTGGTGATGCGGATATAGCCGATATCGTCGCCTTCGGGGCGCGCGCGCACCGAGCGGACGCGGATGTTGTCGCGCACCAAAGTGACATCGATCGGATTGTCCTGGCCCTTGCGAATGATCTTCAGCCGGATCTTGGTATTGACGGGGCCGCGCATTTTCTCGACGGCCTGATTGAGGGTGAGGCCCTGCACCGCTTCATCGTCGAGATTGGTGATGATGTCGTTGGCCATGATGCCGGCCTTGGAGGCAGGCGTGTCGTCGATCGGCGAGACCACCTTGATCAGCCCTTCTTCCATCGTGACTTCGATGCCGAGACCGCCGAATTCACCGCGGGTCTGCACCTGCATGTCGCGGAAGCTCTTGGCGTCCATGTAACTGGAATGCGGATCGAGGCCGGTCAGCATGCCGCTGATGGCGGATTCGACCAGCTTGCTGTCGTCGGGCTTCTCGACGTAGTCGCTGCGGACCCGCTCGAACACGTCTCCGAACAGATTGAGCTGGCGATAGGTATCCGATGTCGCGGCGCGCGCGCTCGATCCCATCAGGACGGCGCGAGGCTGGGTCACGAACAGCGTCAGTGCCGCGCCGGTCGCGGCGCTGAGGAGAATTACAGAAGTCTTGCGCATCATCCGCGGACCTTTTCGCCTTCACTTGCGGCCCACCATGGGCCTGGATCGATTGGAGTGCCGTCCTTACGGAACTCGACATAGAGCACGGGCTGACTCGCGTTGGTCGCGAGGATGGATGCCACCTGGGATCTCGTTCCCATGGTCGCGACCGGCTCCCCCGTAAGTACAAACTGGCCGATGTTAACCGAAATGCGCTCCATCCCGGCGATCAACACATGATACCCGCCCCCGGCGTTGAGGATCAAGAGTTGTCCGTAGCTGCGGAACGGTCCGGCGTAAACAACCCAGCCGTCACACGGTGTTGTGACCTGGGCTCCCGCCCGGGTTGCCAAAGAAATGCCTTTTTCTGCGCCACCAGCCCCGTCGGAACCGCCAAATTCGCGAATCTTGCTGCCGTTAACCGGCATCGCGAATAAGCCCTTGGCGGACGCAAAGGCAACGGCCGGGGTCATCCGGGCGGGGTCCTTCAGCGCCCCCAGATTGGGCTTGCCGGCCGGGGCGCCCTGCAGGTTGGCGGTCGCGGCCGCTTTCGCGGCGCTCTTCAAATCCTGCTCCATTTTGCCGATCAGGCCCTGCAGGCTGTCGACCTGCCGGGACAGCGCGATGGCGCGCGCGCCTTCCGCCTCCATGTCCTTCTCGAACGCGCTCTGCTTGCGCTGTCGCTCGTCGACCAGGGCGGCCAGCCTGGCCTGGTCATCCCGGAGCTTGTCGCGGTCGGCCGCCAGCCGATCGCGCTCGGTGGCGATGGTCTTGCGCAGCGTCACCAGCTCGGCGAGTTCGCCGGCCAGCTTTTCCGCGCGCCCGCGCAATTCGGGCACCACGGATCCCAGCAGCATGGCGGTACGCAGCGATTGCAGCGCGTCTTCCGGTCTTACCAGCAGCGCCGGCGGAGTGCGCCGTCCCGCCCGTTGCAACGCCGCCAGCACCTCGACGATTTCGGAACGGCGCGAATCCAGCGAGCCGCGCATTTGCTGCTCGCGGCTGTCGAGCGGGCGCAGCCGCGCTTCGGCGTCGCCGATCCGGGTCTCGACGCCGCGCACCTGGGCGGCGATGTCGATCAGCTGCGCATTGAGCTTGCTGCGATCCTGTCCGATCGCCGCGATATCGGCCTTGAGTTTCGCCTGCAATTCAGCGGCGCTTTTCTGCTGCGCGCGGGTGGCTTCGAGTTCCTGCTCGCGCTGCTTGATGACGTCCGGTGAGGTGGAAATGGTCTGCGGCGATGCCGCGACCTGGGCGGCCGCCGGCACCAGATGGATGCCGGCAAAGCCCGCGGACAACAAGGCGATGGAAAGTGGTATGCGGAGCGAACACAGCCGGCTGCGACGGGCGGTGCCTGGGTACGATTGAATGTTCCGCGTTGGCTGCATCGATCCGATCAGTGCTCTCTAGGGCCTTTTCGGTTCTGATTGAATCAGAACCGAGGCTCTAATGTTCTGTTTTGACGCGCTTTCCCTACTTACACGAACCGGTATCCACTTCGCTCGAAAACGCGCTGGTTTGAGTCAGCGCCGGTTCAGGCGCGGTGATAAGGGTGGCCCGCCAGTATCGTCGCGGCCCGATAAATCTGTTCCAGAAGCATCACGCGAACCATTTGGTGCGGCCAGGTCGCGGAGCCGAACGCAACGCAGAGTTTTGCTTTGCGCCGCAAATCGGGCGAAAGTCCGTCCGCGCCCCCGATCGCGAAAATTGTGTTGGCGAGCGCCTCATCCCGCCAGCGGCCAAGATGCCGCGCAAACCCGGCGCTGTCGATATTGTCGCCATGCTCGTCCAGCGCCACCAATACGGATTTCTCCGGAATGGCGGCCGAAATCGCCGCGGCTTCCTCTGATATCCGGGTGGCGGCGTCGCGCGCGCGGCTTTCCGGAATTTCATGAATGTCGAGCCCGCGAAAGCCGAGCTTGCGGCCGATGTCGCCGAACCGCTCGCGGTAGCGATCAGCCAGTTCCCGCTCCGGGCCTTGCTTCAGCCGGCCGATTGAGATGACGACGAGGCGCATTTGTGCATTTCCACGCGCATCGGCGCGCCGCACGTTACCATGCGCTCAGCCGATTCACATCGGCGCAGCCGATCAGCCCAAACCGATCAGCTCAAGTCGCCGCCGCCGTCGGGCCCTGGGTCCACAATCTCTCGAGATTGTAGAATTCGCGCACCTCGGGTCGGAACACGTGCACGATCACATCGCCGGAATCGATCAGCACCCAGTCACAGTTGGGCAAGCCCTCGATGTGGAGGCTCTTGATTCCGTTTTCCTTGAGGCTTTTGGCGACATTTTCCGCGATCGCGCCGACGTGCCGATTGGCCCGGCCGGTGGTCACGATCATGTAGTCGGAAAAGGCTGATTTGCCACGAAGGTCGATGGTGACCGTTTCTTCCGCCTTCATGTCGTCGAGGCGGGAGAGGATCAGGTTCAGGGTCTTGTCGGCGTCGGGTTGCGCCTTCAAGGCCGCTTGGGTCGATGTTTTACGCGCGGTTTTGGGTGCGGTTTTTGCGGCCGTTTTGGAAACCTTGGGTAAAACCGACTTGGACAATACAGATGTGGCCAGGGACCATTCCTTTCACTGTATCGCGAATGCCGAATCCTGGCATCCGCGGGCTATTCTAGACATGTGGGGTTAATGGTTTCAATATTCCAGTGAACCCCCGCTCTACTTCGATCCCGACTGTTACTTCTTTGTCTTCCAGCTGCCGTCCGGGTTCCGCAGGCCGGTCGATGACAGCTTCAGTTTCATGCCGGTCAGAAACACCCAGGCCGGCGCGCGCTGGTCCGCCAGCCGGACCGCCTGATTCTCCGGCAGGCGATAGCGCGCCAGCGCCTGGGCCGCGGGGGCTGCCAGCGCGCGAAAGCTTTGCGGCGGGCGGTCGATCACCGCGATCGGCACCTCGGAGGCGATGCGCCGCCAATTCTGCCAGCGGTGAAATTGAGCCAGGTTGTCAGCGCCCATGATCCAGACAAAGCGCAGGCCGGAAGCGCGGCGGCGCAGATAGCTGATGGTGTCGACAGTGTATCGCGTTCCAATGACGGATTCGAGACAGCTGATATCGATACGCGGATCGTCCGCCATTTTCCGCGCCGCCTCGGCGCGCGCGTCGAGATCGTGCAGTCCACCGAGTTCCTTGAGCGGATTGCCCGGGGTCACCAGCCACCATACGCGGTCGAGCTTCAGCCGCTTGATCGCGAACAGGCTGATGGCGCGGTGCGCGTCATGGGGCGGATTGAACGAGCCGCCGAGCAGGCCGATGCGCATGCCGTTGGTATAGAGCGGAATGGACTGGGCGACCGAAAGCGCGGCGACCGAAGCTCGCTTCAACGGGACCACCGCGAAGCTTCGTCGTTCGACGCGTTTTCTTCACGCGAACCGGTAGCCACTTCGCTCGAAAACGCTTTGCTTTTCACGGCCGCGTCTGTCCGGTGCCGTGGACCCGATATTTGAAGCTGGTCAGCTGCTCGGCGCCGACCGGGCCGCGGGCGTGAAATTTCCCGGTGGCGATGCCGATTTCAGCGCCGAAGCCGAACTCGCCGCCATCGGCGAACTGGGTCGAGGCGTTATGCAGCACGATCGCGGAATCGACCTCGTTGAGAAACTTGCGGGCGGTATTTTCGTCCTCGGTCACGATCGCATCGGTGTGGTGCGAACCGTGGTTGTGAATATGCGCGATCGCCCCGTCGACGCCGTCGACGACTTTCGCCGACATGATCGCGTCTTCGTATTCGGTGTCCCAGTCTTCCTCGGACGCCGGCTTCACCCTGATATCGACGCGCTGCACGGCGTCGTCGCCGCGCACCTCGCAACCGGCATCGATCAGCATCGTCACCAGCGGCTTCAGCGTCGCCGACGCGCCGGCGCGATCGACCAGCAGGGTTTCGGCCGCACCGCAGACGCCGGGACGCCGCATCTTGGCGTTCAGCACGATCGATTTTGCCATGTCGAGCTTGGCGGCGGCATCGACATAGACGTGGTTGACGCCTTCCAGATGCGCGAACACCGGCACCCGCGCCTCGGCCTCGACACGGGCGACCAGGCTTTTGCCGCCGCGCGGCACGATCACATCCACGCCGCCGCTCAATCCGGTCAGCAGTAGCCCCACCGCCGCGCGATCCCGCGTCGGCACCAGCGTGATCGCGGCTTCCGGCAGGCCTGCTTCGCGCAGGCCCTGCACCAGGCAATCGTGGATCGCGCGGCAGGAGCGGAAACTATCGGAGCCGCCGCGCAGAATCACGGCATTGCCGGATTTCAGGCACAGCACGCCGGCATCGGCGGCAACATTGGGGCGGCTTTCGAAAATCACCGCGACGACGCCGAGCGGCACCCGCACGCGCTCGATGGTCATGCCGTTCGGGCGCTGCCAACTCTCGGTGACGACACCGACGGGATCGGCGATCCCGCGCACGGTCGCGACCCCGTCGGCCATCGCATCGATGCGCGCAGGCGTCAGCGTCAGGCGGTCGATGAAGGCCGAGGTCGCGCCGCTGTTGCGGACTTCGGCGACGTCCTCGGCGTTGGCCGCGAGGATCGCCGGGGCGTTGGCGCGGATGGCGCGCTCGATCGCCTCCAGCGCGCGGTTTTTCTGTTCCGGCGAGGCAAGCGCCAGCACCCGCGCGGCGGCGCGCGCGCGGACAGCGAGGTCGGTCATCAGGACCGGCAAATCGGCATTGCCGTCGATCGCCTTCAGCGGCGCGCTCATAGCGGTTCCCTGGTCAATCAAGGCCATGTCCTAGCACGGAAATCCCTGTTCTGCGAAGGGCCGAACAGGCCTGGCGAGTGGGGCGGGGCCGGCTGTTGTGGTTGGCCCGTGGCCAGCTAGGCCATTGGCCTGGCTGGGGGAAAGGGCGCCGCGCCGACCACCAGATCGTCGCGGTGGATCATTTCCGCCCGGCCGCTGACGCCCAGGATGACCATCACATCCGGCGACGAGCGGCCCTTTATTTTTTCGGCGTCTTCCGCGTCATAGGCGACGAGGCCGCGGCCGATCTCGTGGGTGTCGGGGCCGCGAACCACCACGGCGTCGCCGCGGGCGAATTGCCCGTCGACCCGGATCACGCCGGCCGGCAGCAGGCTCTTGCCGGCGCGCAGCGCTGAGACAGCTCCGGCATCGATGGTCAGCGTGCCCTTCGGCTCCAGCGAGCCCGCGATCCAGCGTTTGCGCGCCGTGACGGGATTGGCGGGGGTCAGGAACCAGGTGCAGCGTCCGCCGTCGGCAATGGCCTGCAGCGGATGATCGATCTTGCCGGAGGCGATCAGCATGTGGGTGCCGGCGGTGGTGGCGATCTTGGCCGCCTCGATCTTGGTCTGCATGCCGCCGCGCGACAGCTCGGATTCCGCAGCACCCGCCATCGCCTCGATCTCCG
>JAYSPJ010000874.1:0-1790 GCA_043722155.1 Bradyrhizobium sp. | reverse complement strand
AAGCGCAGTTGGGCGATGCACAATGGTTCAACGGAACTGCGTTTGGCTGGGGCGATATTGCCGTCGCGCCGTTCCTAACGGGCGCCGTAGGGTTCGGCGTGCCGCCAGCCCCCGACAGCAAACTTGCGGGATGGCTGGAACGCTGCCTTGCGCGGCCATCGGTGGCGCAGACAACGATGGAGGCAGAGGCAGTCGCAAAAGCCGTTGCAGAAGCGGTACCAACGATGCTTGCATCGGGCGCTTTCAAACGCGAATATCGCGACCATCGGCTGGAATGGATGCTGCGATCGGGTGGCATCCAAGTCGTTATAGATGGCCTCGCCGACGGCTCCATACGTTTTTCAAGTGAGATCGGCGCGTGAGTTTACCGACTCGCGGCGCTATCATCGCGCAGTCACATTTTGCCCTCCGCTCTTGATTGAACAAAACCTCAGTACCTAGCTGCTGCGACCTGTTCACCAGAGAGTCCGGTATCCACCCCAATCGCGCCTTGGCGGCTGGTCAGCGAACGATCCGATTGCAGACATTCCTGATCGCTTCCTCCGGTCCCAAAGGTGGCACTAACGATGCCGGTCGTTGGCCTCTGAAGTCAGCCGCAATCGGACGGTTGCTGCAACCTCTGTCATCGCAGAGGCGGCGGAGCGTGCAGCGCTCTAAATCTGTCGTTTCCTTCGGCGACGGCATTTTGTGATGCAGAGTAGCCAAGAGCGCTTGTTCGGAATTCGTCAGCGACATCAACAATGGCTTGATGGCGGCAAGGAGTACGAGATCGATTGCATCATCTACGCCACCGGGTTCGAGGTCGCGTCGGATTTCGCCAGCCGGGCCGGCTTCGATTTGCGCGGTGTCGGCGGTCTGACTCTCGCTGAAAAGTGGCGCGATGGCCTGGCGACCTTTCACGGGCTTCAAACGCGCCAATTTCCCAACATGTTCTTCATCAGCCAGGCGCAATCCGGGATGTCGGTCAACTTCCCGCACATGCTCTCGGTCCAGTCCGAACACGTCGCCCACATCGTCGGCGAGTGCTTGACGCAGGGCATCAGGAAAGTCGAAGCGTCGGAAGAAGCCGAGCGTGCGTGGACCGATACGATCGTCGGACAAAGCGCCGACCGCATCGCATTCCTCGAGAGCTGCACACCTGGTTACTACAACAACGAAGGCGGCAGCCTTGAATTGGCCGCCCGCAGCATGCCCTATGGTGGCGGGCCGCTGGCCTTCATCCAGATCCTGGAGGATTGGCGCTGGGAGGGCGGGTTCAACGGGCTCGAGCTTGACCGGGTATCTACAGCGCAGGAGAATACATGATGGTGCAGGCAAGCGGACGCAAATCGATCTTCATCACTGGCGCAGGCTCAGGCATGGGCCGCGCCACCGCGCAAAAGTTCGCGCGCGAGGGGTGGTTCGTCGGCGCGTTCGATATCGCGCAACCCGGGCTCGACAGCCTGGCCGAGGAGATCGGCCGCGACAACGGCATCTTCGAGACGCTCGACGTGACCGATGCAGACGCTTTTGCGCGCGCGATGCGGTCGTTCGCTGAGACGACGGGTGGAACGCTTGATCTCATGTTTTCGAACGCTGGAATTGGCGGCACTCCCGGCATGTTCGATGAGCTGGCGTGGGACGACATCATGCAGGTCGTCAACATCAACTTCTTCGGCGTCATGATCGGCATCCGCTGCGCGATACCGCTCCTCAAGGCGACGCCGGGCTCGCTCTGCCTGGTGAACGCCTCCTCGTCGGCAATCTGGGGCACTGCGGGCATCGCAATCTACTCGGCAACCAAGCACGCA
>JAYSPJ010000873.1:0-1993 GCA_043722155.1 Bradyrhizobium sp. | reverse complement strand
ACGCCTCGATGGCGAAGATGAAATCGGTGCAGCCGCAGCTGGCCGCGCTGAAGGAGCGCTTTCCCGACGACAAGGTGAAGCAGCAGCAGGAGATGATGGAGATCTACAAGAAGGAGAAGATCAACCCGGTCGCCGGTTGTCTTCCCGTCCTGTTGCAGATTCCGGTGTTCTTCTCGCTCTACAAGGTGCTGTTCGTCACCATCGAAATGCGCCACGCGCCGTTTTACGGCTGGATCAAGGACCTGTCGGCGCCCGATCCGACCACGATCTTCAATCTGTTCGGGGTTATTCCGTGGGATCCCATGATGCTCGGACCGGTAATCGGTCCGTATCTGATGCTCGGCGTCTGGCCGATCATCATGGGCATCACGATGTGGTTCCAGATGAAGCTCAATCCGACGCCGCCGGATCCGACCCAGAAGATGATCTTCGACTGGATGCCGCTGATCTTCACCTTCATGCTGGCCTCGTTCCCGGCGGGTCTGGTGATCTACTGGGCGTGGAACAACCTGCTTTCGGTGCTGCAGCAGAGCTACATCATGCGCCGCAACGGCGTGAAAGTGGAACTGTTCGACAATCTCAAGGCGGTGTTTGTTTCGAAGAAGGTTGAATCGAAGACCTGATTTTCTCGTCATGGCGAGGGGCGAGGCGACGAAGATCCAGCTGCTCTCTCGGTGCGGCAAGCTGGATGGTTTCGCGGAGTTTATCATCGGGTGGCGCTCCGCGCCGACCCGTTGGCTCGCAATGACGGCTGAGAGGCATTTGCGCCTCCAAAGGAAGCCCTTCGCATGACCACGGATACCGATGCGAAGTTAGTCGAGCTGGGCAGAAAACTGTTCGCCGGCGACTGGCAATTCATCTGGGCCTCGCCCTCGATCGAAACGCTGCCGCCGATGGCGGGCGTCGAGGTCGCGTTCGCCGGCCGCTCCAATGTCGGCAAGTCCAGCCTGATCAATGCGCTGACCGGGCGCAACGCGCTGGCGCGGACCTCGCATACGCCGGGCCGCACCCAGGAACTGATCTTCTTCGAAGGCCCCGACAATGCCGGCTTCCGGCTGGTCGACATGCCCGGCTACGGCTACGCCTCCGCGCCGAAGGCAAAAGTCGCGTCGTGGACCGCGCTGATCCACAAATTCCTGCAGGGCCGCGCCAGCCTGGCGCGGGTCTATGTGCTGATCGATGGCCGGCATGGCCTCAAGGAGGTCGATCTCGACGTGCTGAACACGCTCGACAAGTCGGCGGTCAGTTATCAGGTCGTCCTCACCAAGGCCGACCAGGTGAAGGCAGCCGAACTCGAGCAGCGCGTCCTCGACGTCAAAACCGCGCTGGCCAAACATCCCGCCGCCTTCCCGGAAATTCTGGTGACATCCTCGCGCACCGGCGCGGGAATGCCGGAATTGCGCGCCGCCATGGTGCGGCTGCTCGGCGAGCGGAGCTGACGATGAGCGCGCGCCTGCTCCGGATCCTGATCGTGCTGGCCGGGGTGATGGGCGCCGACGGCGTGATCCTGGCGGCGGCCTCCGCGCATCAGCCCGATGCCGCCCGGCTGGCGTCGGCGTCGTCGATGCTGCTGTTTCACGCCGCAGCGGTGCTGGGCACGGTGGCGCTGGCCGAGCGCGGCGTCATCCATCTCGGGATCGGGATTCTGGCCGCCTCGGGCTTCGTCGTCGCCACCGCCCTGTTCGCCGGCGACCTGGCGCTGCGGCACTACGCCGGCCACGGACTGTTTCCTTTTGCCGCGCCGACGGGTGGCACGCTGCTGATCGCGAGCTGGCTGGCCCTCGCTGTGGCGGCGGCATGGCCGAAACGCGGCGCCTGAAACTCCGCCGGACATGCTTTGCGCCGTGGCCGCCAATCAGATAAGAACCCGCCCAACCTTCCGCTGACGAGACCTGCTTCATGACCGACGCGCCGCATATCAGTCCGCTCGATCAGGCCCGCATCCTGTCCGAGGCGCTGCCGCACATGCAGCAGTATGACGAGGAAACCATCG
>JAYSPJ010000872.1:0-2117 GCA_043722155.1 Bradyrhizobium sp. | reverse complement strand
TGCGAAACAAAACCGCCTCTGCGGCACAGCCAGACTGTGATCCCCATGCCTGAAATAACGGGCCTGCCAGTCCTCGATTCGCGACGGCTGCTCTATTTTTATCATGCCGCAAAGTTGGGCAGCATTAGCCTGGCGCAGGCAGTGCTCAACGCGCCGCAGCCGGTGATCAGCCGCCATATCAACAAACTTGAGGAAGAAATTGGCCTCCAACTGCTCGACCGCAACGGTCGCGGAGTGACGATGACGCGGTTTGGGGAAATATTGTTCCGGAGGGCAGAAACGATCCTTCAAACAATGGAGGAAGCGATCGAAGAGCTGGAACTGGCAAGGCGTCAACCGACCGGCCAGGTTCGCATTGCCGCCCCGGCAACCTTCATGACGCTCTTTATGCCCGAGATCATCCGTCGCTTCATGTCCGAGTTTCCCGATGTCGAGCTGGTTGCAGCGCAAGCGCTGACAGGTGAAATTTATGAGAAATTGATCACTGACAAGGTCGATATCGGCATCGTCCTGAATATTCCTAACCGGGCCAAGTTTGATGTCCACGAACTGCTCGTCGAGCCAATGGTCTGCATCGTCGGCAAAGATCACCTGCTGGCGGGTGAAAAATCAATCCCGCGAAAAATCCTTGCCGAACACCGGCTGGTAGTGCCGTCTTCGGCACTAGGGCTGCGGCAGCTGATCGACAACTATATGAGCGCGGGCGGCATCACGATTATCGCCCATCTGCAAATCGACAGCGTACCGCTTATCCGCGAAGTCGTGGCACAAGGACAACTCGCAACCATGTTGCCACAATCGACCTGTCGGCTTGAATTTGATTCCAGCAAGTTCACCGCGATTGAACTCGTGCCCACCTTGACGCGAACGCTCTATGCGGCCGCTCCCAAGGACAGTCGCCGCGACCCTTATGTCAGCGCCCTGATGTGCCACATCGTGGATGTTTTCCGTGAGGGAGCCGCCAGCGGCTAGGCCGAAGCGTCGTTCATGCAATCGTCTTGATAATCATAGGCGTCATCGCTGCGTATAAGGTGCCGGGTGCCGCGTTCGCCGCCGACGTCCTCCCATGCCTGGCTGAGCATGGCTGATCCGGCATCCCGGCCCACAAATGTGCGCCAGGTTGCCCAGAGTTGGCCCTCATAGTCGAGCAGGGACTCGAGCATGGCTTCAATATCTGGCCGTCCGTTGCTCCGGACAAGCGCCAAAGCCTTGACCAGCCGGGCGTCGCAAGTCGACGCGTGGCCGTGGCGGATACAGGGGATAGACACCGTCACTCCGATGACCTGGCTTTATCAACGCGCGCGCGGCGGGCGGGTGAAAAATCGGCATCGCCCAGCGCTTCGAACAGTGCATGTGAAATATCGAAATGATCGACCAGACCGGTGCGCCCGAGCAAGGCGTTCGGACCCTCGGGATAGCCCAGACCCAGCCTGAGCGTCATGTCCATATCCCCGGCGCTGGCAAGGCCGTCATCGAGCCGGCGCAGCACGGAATTGAGATAGGGCCGGATCAGGCGGTTGACGATCCGGCCGGGAAAATCCGCGCAGATTGCGACGGTGAAACCCAGCGCCTCAAACATGGTTCGCGCGCCAGCAACGGCCTCGGAAGCCGTCCAGGGCATCCGGACGAGTTCGATCAGCCCGGATGGTTCGGCAGCTCCCATCCGGAAACGCGCGAAACCGACTGTGCGGAAGTGCGCTGGTGTTTCGTCCAGGCCGATATGTTCGGCAAGGCATTCGGTTGCAAGTTCGAGTGCGACGAACATCTCCTGAGGGTCGTGCGCGAAATCCCGGCAGGCAGCAGCCACGTCGCCAATGACGATGCAGCCTGCGCCCTCAGCCCCCTTTAGGCCACCTGGAAAAGAGCGGCTGGCACCGATATGCACGATCCGGATGGGCATAAATTCAGGCTCCAAACATCTTGCTGTCCGCATAATCATGAAAGCCGCGGCCGCTTTTCTTGCCAAGCCGACCTGCGGCAATCATGCGGCGGACCAGCGGCGGACAGGCGGCGCGGGGCTCATGAGTCAGGCCGTGCATCGCCTCGCACAGCAGCTGCTGGGTATCCATGCCGACCAGATCGAGCAGTTCGAACGGTCCCATCGGATAGCCCATTGC
>JAYSPJ010000871.1:0-4803 GCA_043722155.1 Bradyrhizobium sp. | reverse complement strand
CTAGCGCCAACGGTGTTCATCGTACCATGCTTTACTGCGCAAGACAGAGTTTGATCTTTGCTCAAGTCGGTCGGCATACGAGAATAAATCGTCAGATGGCGGCTCAGCTCGCCTACGCTTTATCTTGCGCCCCTGTGTCGCGGTTGCCTCGTACTCCTTGGGAAACGGAATAATCCGCGCAGTGCTCTTCTGAAGCGATGATGGTGGCAAATCTGGCGAGGCTATAAATCCCCGCCGAGATTGCTGAAGGGTTCCTTCGCGAGTGTCAGCAATCGCCCTTCTTGCAACTGCTACGGGGACACAAACAGCTCGCGCCAACCTTTCTGGACTATCATATTTTTCGATCAAGGATCGGGAAAAGAGGAATGCTCTCGCGAAACGATCAGCCTCATCTTCGATCTTTATATTCTTTCTCGCAAGGCTGGTGGCGCGATAAAACGCGCGACTTAGGCGTCTGTGTAGAAGCCAATGAGCGAATTCGTGAGCGAGCTGATAGCGGCTATAAGGATTGCGCTCTGCGGCAGTCGTGTAGAGTCTTTCCGAAACCACCGTGCACTCCACCCTCTTTCCGTTGGAGCTTGAGTAAGCTTCCATGGCGCCGCCAAACTCGGCGTCGGGCCTAACGTGCAACGTAAAGGATGGATCAACTAACGCCAGATGGTTCTCGACGATCTTTAGTATGTCCACATCGGAGCGGTCTTCTGAATTAAATAGTGATCGCGCGAGATTTGCGTACTCTGCTATTTCGCGCGGCGAGTATCGAGGCGCAGGGGTTGACGCCAACAAAGCGCGCAATTGTCTTAGACGTTCGATCGGTAGAATATTGAATGTTCGCGCAAACTCTTCGGCTATTTCTGCTCTTTCTGGATCGGTGGATTTCAGTTTGATAACCGAAGTCTTCCCAAACGCGAGATCGTGCAGATCATTTGTCTCGCCTTCCGTCAGACTAATCCAATGCGCGAATTGCGCAGGGTAGTGTTCCGGGACGGGTCTCTTGCCGAGCTCGATCAACGAAATATAAGCGGGCGAAAATCCGATACCCTTGGCTTGGTCGGCCATAGTGAGGCCATACCGGGTTCTGAATTCCCTGCAGCGGCGTCCGAACGGGGTGAGATTCTCTCTCATCACGAATCACCATCTAGCTTATTCTAAGGTCCTCCCCACACCCCCTAGAGTCAACCGGACTGTAAAATCTTTCAACTAATTTTTACAACGATTAGCGCCGAGGGTGGCTAGTAAAATAGGGAAGTGGAACTGACCTACCTCACTTCCCACTATGTCCGCTGGTCAAGGCATTACTCCACGGCGGCCGTGGTCGGCCGGCAGATGCTCAGGCAGTGTCTGTCCTCGCCGACGATTGGACTATTCTACCCGCGCCCCGCTACTCCGCCGCGGGCGAATGCAGCACGGCCGGCGGCGGCTTGTGGCCGCCGGAAGGATCGCCCGGTCCCGGCTCGTTCTCGCCGCTGGAGGCCAGGAGCTTCCGGCCGAAGCGCCAGATCAGCGCGCCCAGATCGTCCATCAGGATGAACATCGCCGGCACGAACACCAGCGACAGCACCGTCGAGAAGATCAGGCCGCCGATCACCGCCAGCGCCATCGGCGAGCGGAATTCGCCGCCGGCACCGAATGCCAGCGCGCTAGGCATCATGCCGGCCGCCATCGCGATGGTGGTCATGACGATGGGACGCGCGCGCTTGATGCCGGCGTCGATGATGGCGAAGTCGCGCTTGTTGCCCTCGCGGATCGATTCGACCGCGAATTCCACCAGCATGATGGCGTTCTTGGTGACGATGCCCATCAGCATCAGGATGCCGATCCACACCGGTGTCGTCAGTTGCTTGCCGGTCAACAGCAGCGCCGCGATGGCGCCGCCGATCGAGAGCGGCAGCGAGAACAGGATGGTGATCGGCTGCAGGAAGGTGCCGAACAAGAGCACCAGCACGGCGTAGACCATCATCAGGCCGGTGGTGATCGCGGTGGCGAAACCTTCCGACAGTTCGTTCAGGCTTTCGGCGTCGCCCGAGGGGTTCACCTTCACGCCCTTGGGCAGGCTCTTCATCACAGGCAGGTCGTAGATCAGCCTGGTGGCGTCGCCGAGCGCGGCGGAACCGACGAGATCGGCGGCCACGGTGGCCTGACGTTCCCGGTCGTAGCGGTTGATGCTGGTCGGGCCCTGATCGAGCTTGATGTCGGCGACCACGGACAGCGGCACGCCGCCCTTTTCGCCGCGCTGACCCAGCGGCACCCGCAACTGCTCGAGGATCTGAAGGTCGCCGCGCGCGCCGTCCTCGAGCTGGACCCGGATCGGCACCAGCCGGCCGCCGGCGTCGAATTTCGCCAGCGCCGGGCCGACGTCGCCGATGGTGGCGACGCGGATGGTCTGCGACAGGCTCTCGGTGGAGACGCCGAGCCTTGCTGCCAGCTCCGCCCGCGGCTGGATGCGAAGCTCGGGCCGGTCGAGCGAGGTTTCGGAGATCACATTGGCGATGATCGGAATCCGCTTCATCTGCGTCGCCAGCTCGCTGGCGACGTTGCCGACGATATTGCTGTCGACGCCGGTGACCACCAGCGAGATCGCGCGCAGGCCGTTTTCGTCGAGGAACCAGAAGCGGATGTCGGGGACGTTTTCGAGGTCGCCGGAGATCGCGAGCTCGAGCTCGCGCTGGGTGATCTTGCGGTCGGACTTCGGCGTGTAGTTGATGATCAGCGCGGCGCGGCGCACCTCGAAGGTGCCCGGCGGCACGCGGCCGCCGTCGACGAACACGCTCCTGATCTCGGGCCGCTTGCGCAGGCGCGTCACGATCTCCTCGGTGACCTTCTCGGTATAGGCGAGCTGCGACCCCGGCGGCAGCTCCATCGCCAGCAGCGAGCGCGCGGTGTCCTGCGCCGGCAGGAAGCCCTGCGGCAGCAGCGTGATGCTCCAGATCGAGGCGGCGAAGATGCCGAAGCCGGCCAGCACGGTGATGAAGTAGTGCTTCACCGACCAGGTCACGAGCCTGGTGTAGGCTTGCAGGATGCGTCCCGGCGGCGGGTCTTCGTGCGGGTGATCCTTCAGGAAGTAGGCGGCCAGCACCGGCGTGACGAAGCGGGCGGCCAGCAGCGAGAAGAACACCTGCACCGACACCGTGATGCCGAACTGCTTGAAGAATTGCCCGGCGATGCCGGACATGAAGCTTGCCGGCGCGAAGATCGCGATGATGGTCAGCGAGATCGCGATCACCGCGAGGCCGATCTCGTCGGCGGCCTCCAGCGCCGCGCGATAGGGCGACTTGCCCATCCGCATGTGGCGCACGATGTTCTCGATCTCGACGATGGCGTCGTCGACCAGGATGCCGGTCGACAGCGTGATGGCGAGGAAGCTGACCAGGTTCAGCGAGAATCCGAGCAGGTCCATCGCCCAGAACGCCGGGAAGATCGACAGCGGCAGCGAGATCGCCGCGATGATGGTGGCGCGGATGTCGCGCAGGAACAACAGCACGACGATGACGGCGAGGATGGCGCCCTCGAACAAGGTCGAAATCGCGGCTTCATAATTGCCCTTGGTGAACTCCACCGAGGTGTCGATCAGCTTGAGATCGACGTCGGGATAGGCGCCCTTCAGCGCGTCGATGCGCTTCTGCACCGCGGCGGCGACCACCACGTCGCTGGCGCCCTTGGAACGCTTGATGCCGAGCGCCACCACGGGTTCGCCGTTCAGGCGCGCGAAGGTCCGGCGATCGGCGATGGTGTCGGTGACGGTACCGAGATCGTCGAGACGAACCTCGCCGCCGCCGAACAGCGGGATCATGGTGCCGGCGAGATCGTTGAGAGTCTTGGCGCCGGCCAGCGTCCGGATCGCCTGATCGTTCTTGCCGATCTCGGCCCGGCCGCCGGCGAGATCGACATTGGTGCCGCGCAGGATCTGGCTGACGTTGACGGCGGTGAGGCCCGCGGCCTGCAGCCGGTCGGGATCCAGCGACACCAGAATCTCGCGCTCGACACCGCCGATGCGCTCGACCTGGGCGACGCCGCGCACGCCCTGCAGCGCGCGTTTGACCACGTCGTCGACGAAATAGGACAGTTGCTCCGGCGTCTTGCCGGGCGAGATCGCGGCATAGGTGACGATCGGCAGACCGATCACGTCGACGCGCTGGATCAGCGGCTCGTTGACGTTCTGCGGCAGGTTGGACCGCACCCGGGTGATGGCGTCCTTGACGTCGTTCAGCGCCCGGTCGGTGTTGGTCTCGAGCGCGAACTGGATCGTGGTCAGCGACAGCCCGTCGGTGATCGACGACGAAATGTGCCGCACGCCCTCGACGCCGGAGACGCCGTCTTCGATGGTCTTGGTGACCTGCGATTCCAGCTCGGCGGGGGCTGCGCCGAACTGCGAGACCGCGACCGAGATCACCGGGATGTCGGCGCTCGGCAGCCGCGTCACCGCGAGCTTCGTAAAGCTGACCCAGCCAAGCACCAGAAGGATGATGGAGAAGACGATCGACGGAAGCGGGTTTCGGATCGACCAGGCCGAGATATTGAGAGCCATCAGCGCACCCGCGTTCGATCGAGTTCCTCGGCGAACATGGTCTTGATCTGGTCGCCGTCATGCAGCGAGGTGCCAGCGTCGGCCACGACGATTTCGCCGACGTCGAGGCCCTCGAGGATTTCCGTGGAAGTGTCGGACACCAGTCCGACCTTCACTTTCCGCGTCTCGACGATGTTTCCTTTGACCACCTGAACGGTCAGATGGTCAATGGCGGTGCGCGGAATGGCGACGCCGCAACTGCGCTTGGCGTCGATGCTGGCGCGGGCGAACATGCCGAT
>JAYSPJ010000870.1:0-10129 GCA_043722155.1 Bradyrhizobium sp. | reverse complement strand
CGCCCTGCGGGTGATGGCGGCGACCTCGGGGTCGACCGGGGTAATGCCGAGATCGGGCGAATAGGCGATACGCTTCGGCTTGCTGCCGGAACGCGCGGCCGACAGGAACGAATTCGGCAGCACCGGCAGCGACAGCGGATCGGCCGGGTGTTCGCCGCTCATGGCGTCGAGCATCAGCGCCAGATCCTCGACGTTGCGCGCCATCGGGCCCTGCACACCAAGGTTGCGGTCGACCGCCGCGGCAAGCGTATGCGCGACGCGGCCGATGCTGGGCCTCAATCCCACGATGCCGCAGAAACTGGCGGGATTGCGCAGCGAGCCGCCCATGTCGGAGCCGTGGGCAAGCCAGGCCATGCCGGTGGCGAGCGCCACGGCGGCGCCGCCGGAAGAGCCTGCCGCGGAGCGTGAAGTATCCCAGGGATTGCGGGTCGCACCGAATACTTCATTGAAGGTGTTGGCGCCGGCGCCGAATTCCGGCGTGTTCGACTTGGCGTAGATCACGCCGCCATTGTTTTCGAGATGTTCGACGAGGATATCGGAGCGGGCGGGGATATTGTCCTTGTAGATCGGCGAGCCCTGCGTCGTCAGCACTCCAGCGACATTTGTCAGGTCCTTGATCGGCACCGGCATGCCCGCCAGCAGGCCACGGCTACCGGCCGGCTTTTTCATCAGCTCTTTGGCGTGGGTCCGGGCGCGGTCGAAACACAATGTCGGCAATGCATTGACCTTGCCGTCGACCTCGGCGATCCGCTTTTCCAGCACGTCGAGCAGATCGAGCGGCGTGACTTCGCCCTTGTTGAGCTTGTCGACGATGGCGCACGCCGTCGCTTTTATCAGTCCCGGATCAGCCACTTGCATATCTCCCAATCATTGCGCGTTGACGTCACGAATTGCGTAGTGCTGTAAACCATTTTCCTGCAAAGTGGAAATACCCGCCGCCGGCATTGGAGAGACCCGCATGTTGACGCCATCAGACGCGCCCGACTGGCGCGCCATGAACCAGCAAGACCGCGACATTGGCTTCAACAACGGCATTCACTTCCCTGCAAGCATCGATCTCGTCGGCGGCTGGGACCTGCAATCCCGGGAAATGCGCGCGCAACATGCCGATCATCTCGACCTGCGTTATGGCCCGCGCGAGCGTAACCGGGTCGATTTCCTCAAAGCCGGAGAAAAGGCGCCGACGCTTCTCTTCATCCATGGCGGTTACTGGCAAACGCGGGCCAAGGAAACGTTTGCATTATTCGCCGGCGGCCCCATGGCGCATGGCATCAATGTCGCGCTGATCGGCTACACGCTGGCGCCGGATGCGACGCTCGATGAGATCGTTGCTGAAATCCACGCCGGGATTGATTATCTCGCCGGAAGGTTGCCTGCGCTCGGCGGCGACGGCAGTCGCCTCGTGGTGTCGGGCTGGTCGGCCGGCGGCCATCTCACCTCGATGGCATTGTCGAATGCGAATGTGAGGGCGGGGATGGCGATATCAGGCATCTACGATCTCGAGCCGATCCGCCACAGCTATCTCAACGCGAAACTCGGGCTCGACGAAGCGACCTCGCGCCGCAACTCACCGATGATGCAGGCCGGTGGCGCGATGAAGCCGCTGTCGCTGGTGGCCGGCGATGCCGAGCTGCCGCTGCTGCGCAAGCAAACGGCGGATTTCGCCGGGCACCGCGCCAAATACGGACTGCCGGTGACCTATGAGGAAATCCCCCGCGCCAATCATTTCACGATCATGAACGAAATGCTGTCGCCGGCGGGGCGGATCACGACGCTGATCCGGCAGTTGTTCGAGCGGACGGCAGGGTAGTTCGTCGTCGTTGCGAGAAGCGAAGCGACGAAGCAATCCATCTTTTTTTGCGGCTTTGTGGATTGCTCCGCGGAGCCTGTCATCGGGCACGCATTCGCGCGGCCCGTTGGTTCGTAATGACGGCGGTGGACGCGAGGACTAACCCCAGCCCGCCGTGTGCCCGCCATCGACGGTAAAAATCACCCCCGACGTATAGCCGGAGCGGTCGGAGGCGAGGAACGCCATCAGGTCGCCGATCTCGCGGGCATGGGCCGGACGGCCCAGTGGCATGCCCTTCTGGAACTCCTTGTAGCGGCTTTCGTCGCCGAACTGGTTTTTCGCGCGCGTCTTCAACAGCGTGACGTGACGATCGGTGCCGACAGGGCCGGGATTGATGCCGACCACGCGGATGTTGTCGGCAAGGCTCTTGCCTCCGAGCGCGCGGGTGAACGCCATGAGCGCCGCGTTGCCGGCGCTGCCGCAGATATAATTGGCGTCGAATTTTTCACCGGCAGCACCAATGTCGTTGACGATGACGCCATGGCCGCGCGCCTTCATCTGCGCATAGATCGCGCGGGTGATGTTGATGTAGCCGAATACTTTCAGTTCCCAGGCGTGGCGCCAGGTCGCTTCGTCGATCTTGTCGATCGATCCGCCCGGAATATCGCCGGCATTGTTGACGAGGATGTCGATATCGGCGGCGTCCTTCACAAGCCGGGCGATGTCCTCGGGCTTGCGCAGGTCGACGACGCCGATGGTGGCATCGATCTGATGCGCCGAGCGCAGCCGCTCGGCCAGCGCCTTCAAGGGATCGCCGCTGCGGGCCGCGAGAAGGAGGTGACAGCCTTCTTCGGCGAACGCCTCGGCGGCCGCAGCACCTATGCCCTTCGATGCGCCCGTAATCAGGACGCGCTTGCCGCGCAAATGCAGATCCATGGGATTTCTCTCTTGATGGGGAGGGCGTCGGACGGGGTATCGTGGGTCCGGATAGTTAGGCCGCCACGCATCAGGCGGTCAACATTGCACTGCAGCGTTGCACCGCGGGCGACTTTGGTCCATTGGATCCGATCCAACAAGCCGGCGCTCCAAGACCTCTCCAAGGCCTCTCCAAGACATCAAGGAATCTCTCGATGAGCAACGAAAAAAAACAATACCGGATAGCGGTCATTCCCGGCGACGGTATCGGCAAGGAAGTGGTGCCGGAAGGGCTGCGCGTGCTGGAGGTGGCCGCCAAAAAGCACGGGGTATCCGTGCATTTTGATCATTTCGATTTCGCCTCCTGGGACTATTACGAAAAGCACGGCGAGATGATGCCGGAGGACTGGAAGGCGAAGATCGGCAAGCATGACGCGATCTATTTCGGCGCGGTCGGCTGGCCGGCGAAAATCCCCGATCACATTTCGTTGTGGGGATCGCTGATCAAATTCCGCCGGGAGTTCGATCAGTACGTCAACCTGCGCCCGGTGCGGCTGATGCCGGGGGTGCCGTCGCCACTCGCCAACCGCAAGCCCGGCGATATCGATTTCTGGGTGGTGCGCGAAAACACCGAAGGTGAGTATTCATCCGTCGGCGGGCGCATGTTCCCGGATACCGACCGCGAATTCGTGACGCAGCAGACCGTGATGACGCGGATCGGCGTCGATCGCATTCTGAAATTCGCTTTCGAACTGGCGCAGTCACGGCCGAAAAAGCACCTGACCTCGGCCACAAAATCCAACGGCATTTCCATCACCATGCCGTATTGGGACGAGCGCGTGGAGGCGATGGCGAAAAACTATCCCAAGGTGAAGTGGGACAAGTACCACATCGATATTCTCACCGCGAATTTTGTCCTGCATCCGGACTGGTTCGACGTCGTGGTGGGCTCCAATTTGTTCGGCGACATCCTCTCCGATCTCGGCCCGGCCTGCACCGGCACCATCGGCATCGCGCCATCCGGCAATATCAACCCTCCCGGTCTGTTTCCGTCGGTGTTCGAACCGGTGCACGGCTCGGCGCCTGACATTGCGGGGCAGGGCATCGCCAACCCGATCGGTATGATCTGGTCCGGCGCGATGATGCTGGAGCATCTGGGTGAGAAGGCGGCGGCGGCATCGATCGTCGCTGCGATCGAGCGCACGCTCGGCGAACGCACGCTGCGCACGCGGGATCTCGGCGGCAACGCCGATACGGTGGCCTGCGGCAAGGCCGTGGCTGAGATGGTGGAGTAGGGGCGCATCGTCAACTCGCCCTCGTCGTCCCCGCGCACGCCGGGACGACGAGGGACTTGGGATGGTCTATCCCTTCACGATCCTCCTGCAATGCTGCAGCGAAGCCTGAATCAGATTCTCGCTCGCCTCCGGCGTGCGGAACGCCGAATGCGCCGACAGCGTGACGTTGCGCAGTTTGGTCAGCGGATGATCCCCAGGCAGGGGCTCGATATTGAAGACGTCGAGCCCGGCATGCCTGATCTGGCCCGATTCGAGCGCCTCGATCATGGCGTCCTCGTCGACCAGGGCGCCGCGCGCGGTGTTGATCAGGATAACGCCCAGTTTCATGGACTCGATGCATGCGCGCGAGAGGAACCCGCGGGTCTCGTCATTCAACAGCAGATGCAACGAAACCACGTCGCTCTCGGTCAGCAGTTCATCAAGTTCGACAAACTCGACGCCCGGCGACTTCTTCGGCGTCCGGTTCCAGGCGATGACGCGCATGCCGCTGCCGAGCGCGATGCGGGCCACTTCCGCGGCGATGCCGCCGAAGCCGATCAGGCCGAGCGTCTTGCCGGTCAGCTGCATGCCGTCCTCGCGCAGCCAGTTGCCGGCGCGCATTTCGCGGTCCATCTCGGCGATGCCGCGCGCTGCGGCCCACATCAGCGCGATGGCGGACTCGGCAACCGCGGTGTCGCCGTAACCCTTGATCAGGTGTACCGTGATGCCAAGCTCGGCGAGCTCTTCCGGATTCATGTAGCTGCGGGCCCCGGTGCCCAGAAACACCACGTGCTTCAGCCCCGTGCATTTTTTCGCGATCGCGGTCGGCAGTGCGGTGTGATCGACGATGGCGATGGCGGCGCCGTCGAGCACCTCGGGGTATTGCTCCGGCGTGAGGTCGGGGTCGCGATGAATGCGCACCTCGGGATCGCCGGGTTTTGCCAGTCGTTCAAAGATCACCGCCAGCGACTCGTTGGCGTCGACAAAAACTCCGCGCACTGAATTCTCCTTATGTCAGGACGCGACGCCGGCGATCGCGAGGACGGTATGCATCAAGGCATTGGCACCGGCGGTGCAGTCGGCTTGCGTGGCATCTTCCAGTTCATTGTGGCTGACGCCGTCCTTGCAGGGAACGAAGATCATCGCCGACGGCACCACATTAGCGAGATTGCAGGCGTCGTGGCCGGCGCCGGAGGTGATGCGGCGGTGGCTGTAGCCGAGCGCTTTCGTCGCGTTCTCGACCGCATCCACCAGCTTTGGGTCGAACACGGTGGGCGGCTTGCGCCAGATCGCATCGAAGGCGATTTCAGCTCTGCGCCGCGGCGCGATTTCGGCGATCGCGCTGCGTAAATCCCGGTCGATGGCCTCGAGGGTATCGGCATCGGGGCTGCGGATATCGACGGTGAAGGCGATCTCGCCGGGAATGACGTTGCGCGAAGGTGCGGCAATGACCGCTTCGCCGACCGTGCCGACCGCGTTCGGACCATGCGCTCTCGCGATCCGTTCGACCGCCAGCACGACTTCGGACAGGGTGGCCAGCGCATCGCGGCGCAGCGGCATCGGCGTGGTGCCGGCGTGACTCTCAAAACCGGTGATTTTGCCGTCATACCAGACGATGCCCTGGCCGCGGTCGACCACGCCGATGGTCTTGTTTTCGGCCTCCAGCAGCGGTCCCTGCTCGATATGCAGTTCGACGAAGGCGCCGAACTTGCGCACGCCCACCGCCTCATCGCCGCGATAGCCGATGCTGTCGAGCGCCTCGCCGACGCTGACGCCGGCGATATCCTTGCGGCCGAGAATGTCGTCGGTGGTGTAATCTCCGGCATAGGCCGCCGACGCCATCGTCGCCGGCGCGAAGCGCGAACCCTCCTCGTTGGTCCAGTTGACGATGCAGATCGGGGTTTCGGTTTCGATCCCGGCGTCATTGAGGGTGCGCACCACCTCGAGCGCCGCCAGCGTGCCGAGCACACCGTCGAACTTGCCCCCGGTCGGCTGGGTATCGAGATGCGAGCCGAGGCCCACCGGCGGCTTCGACATGTCGCGTCCCCTGCGCAGGCCGAACATCGAACCGAGCGCGTCGACATGGACTTCGAGGCCGGCGGCCTCGCACGCCCCACGGAACCAGTCGCGGACCTGCTTGTCCTCGGGGCCAAGCGTCAGCCGCCGCACCCCGCCCTTCGGCGTGGCGCCGAATTTCGCGGTTTCGTGAATGGTGTCCCAGAGGCGGGCGGAATCGATTTGCAGGTTGGATGCGATTTTGGTCATTCAATGTTCCGGAAAAGCCGTTGTGCGTCTCGTCGGGTTGCATGGTAGGATTATCTGGCACCACCTGTCGAGGCATGGAGCGCTTGGATGAACGTCGGTCTGGCGAAGAAAGAGCAGGGCAGCCATAGCGCGCCGATGCTGCCGAGCCTGCAGGCGCGCCTGGCGTGCCGCGCCGGCATGGCGACCACCACGGCGGGCGTCGCCAATGGCTTTGTCCAGGGCAATCTGGCGATCCTGCCGGAGAAGCTGGCGGCCTCGTTCCACCGGTTCTGCCAGCTCAACCCGAAGCCCTGCCCGATCATCGGCATGTCCGATGTCGGCGACCCCCGCATTCCCGCGCTCGGGATCGATCTCGACATTCGCACCGACTTGCCGCGCTACCGGGTCTGGCGCGACGGCGAGGTTGAGGAGGAGCCGACCGACATCATGGCGCACTGGCGCGACGATCTGGTCGCGTTCGTGATCGGCTGCTCGTTCTCATTTGAAGAGGCGTTGCTGGCGGACGATCTGCCGATCCGCCACATCGAGTGCAACGTGCGTGTGCCGATGTACCGCACCAATATCGCATGCAGCCCGTCGGGACCGTTCGCCGGTCCCATGGTGGTGTCGATGCGGCCGTTCAAGCCGGCGGATGCGATCCGCGCGGTGCAGATCACGTCGCGATTCCCTGCGGTACATGGCGCGCCGGTCCATCTCGGACATCCGCATTCGATCGGGATCAAGGATATCGCCAAGCCGGATTACGGCGATCCGGTGCCGGTGGAGGCCGACGAGATCCCGGTATTCTGGGCCTGCGGTGTGACCCCGCAGGCGGTGATCGCCGCCGCAAAACTGCCGTTCGCGATTACGCACGCACCCGGATTGATGCTGGTGACGGATTTGCGGAACAAGCAGCTCGCGGTGCTTTGAGCCACCAGGGGGTTCTGAGTTCGGCAAGCCCGGCCATGACATGGCGGGGTTAGTCGTGCCCATGCTCAGGCAATGTCAGCCCGAACGTCTTCGTCAGGTCCACCACCTGCGCCGGCGTCAGAAAACGCGGGTTCAGCCCGCGCAGCAGCAGATAGAGCTTTGCGGTCTCTTCCAGTTCCTCGATGGCAAATACGGCGGCTTCCAGCGTGTCGCCCGAGACCACCGGGCCGTGATTGGCGAGCAGCACGGACGAATATTTTCCGGCGAGCCCCTTGATGGCGTCCGCCACATCAGGATCACCCGGCCGATAATACGGCACCAGCGCGGTGGCGCCGCATTTCATCAGGTAATACGCCGTCATCGGCGGCAGAGCGGCGCGCGGATCGATCTCCGGCAGCATCGACAGCGCCACCGAATGCGTGGAATGCAGGTGCACCACCGCCCGCGCGGCGCTGCGCGTCTGGTACAGGGCGGTATGCAGCGGCACTTCCTTGGTCGGGGCATCGCCGGACACCAGCCGGCCATCGGAGTCGAGCCGCGACAGCCGCACCGGATCCAGCGAGCCGAGCGAGGCATTGGTCGGCGTCACCAGCCAGCCGCCGTCGTCAAGCCTGACGCTGATATTGCCCGAGGAGCCCGGCGTCAGCCCGCGCTCGAACAGCGAGCGGCCGAGCCGGCAGATTTCCTCGCGTAGCCCGGTTTCGGTCATAGCCATATCCTGGCAGCATCCTCTTTGCCGCCTTGTCTCATGCTTTGGCAGCGCGGCCAAGCCGTGATACCCAGAGGCAAAGCCGCCCGCGAAACACGGCTGTGAGAAAACCCGGGGAGTGTTCATGCCTGAATCCGCATCGCAAAAGCCGCGTATGGCCGTCATCGGACTGGGCTCGATGGGGTTTGGCATGGCGACCTCGCTGCGCCGCGCGGGTTTTGACGTCACCGGCTGCGATGTCTCCGACGATGCGGTGGCGAGGTTCGTGGCCGACGGGGGCGGCGGTGCCGGGACGCCGGCGCAGGCCGCCGGGGGCGCCGATATCGTCGTCAGCGTGGTCGTCAACGCCGCGCAGACCGAGGCCATTCTGTTCGGCAGGGACGGCGTTGCCGAAACGCTGGCGGATGATGCGGTGTTCATCTCCTCGGCGACCATGGACCCGGACGTAGCGCGGCGGCTGGCGAAGCAGTTGGAGGCCACCGGCCGCCACTATCTGGATGCGCCGATCAGCGGCGGCGCGCAGCGCGCGGCGCAGGGCGAACTCACCATCCTGGCGTCGGGAAGCGCTGCCGCCTTCGCCAAAGCAAGGCCCGCGCTCGATGCGATGGCCGCCAAACTCTACGAACTCGGCGATGCCGCGGGGCAGGGCGCCGCGTTCAAGATGATCAATCAGTTGCTGGCCGGCGTGCATATCGCCGCGGCCTCGGAAGCGATCGCCTTCGCCGCCAAACAGGGCCTCGATATCCGAAAAGTCTATGAGGTGATCACGGCATCCGCCGGCAATTCCTGGATGTTCGAGAACCGCATGCCGCATGTGCTCGACGGCGACTACACGCCGCGAAGTGCGGTGGACATTTTCGTCAAGGACCTCGGCATCATCCAGGACATGGCGCGCACAGCAAAATTTCCGGTGCCGGTGTCCGCCGCAGCGCTGCAGATGTTCCTGATGACATCGGCCTCCGGCATGGGCCGCGACGACGATGCCTCGGTGGCGCGGATGTATGCCCGCGTCACCGGCACGCATCTGCCGGGCGAGCCCGAGTAGCAATCCAGAAACAAGAGGACCGTCGATGCCCCGTTTCGCCGCCAATCTCTCCATGATGTTCAACGAGGTCCCGTTCCTCGACCGCTTTGAGGCGGCGGCGAAAGCGGGATTTACCGCCGTCGAGTTCCTGTTTCCTTATGACCACCCGGCTGAAGAGGTCGGCAAGCGGCTGCATGCCAATGGCCTGACCCAGGCCCTGTTCAACCTGCCGCCGGGCAATTGGGAGGCCGGCGAAAAGGGATTTGCCGCGCTGCCGGAGCGTTTTGCCGATCTGCAGCAGAGCCTGCGCACGGCCTTGCCCTATGCGCAGGCGACCGGCGTCAGGCGCTTGCATCTGATGGCGGGCATTGCCAGCCGGGCTGACCGGCGGGCGGTCGAGGCGTTCTACAAATCGGTGGCCTGGGCGGCGGAATTTTTCGCGCCGCATGGCCTCGATGTCGTGATCGAGCCGATCAACCCGCGCAACGTTCCCGGCTACTTCCTCAACGATTTTACCTTCGCGCGCGATCTGATCGTCGAGCTGAAGATCCCCAATTTGAAACTGCAGTTCGATATCTATCACTGCCAGATCATCCATGGCGACGTCACCGTGCGGTTGCGCGAGATGATGCCTGTGATCGGCCACGTCCAGATCGCCAGCATCCCCTCGCGCAACGAGCCGGACGGAGAAGAGTTGAACTATCCGTTCCTGTTCGCCGAACTCGACCGGCTCGGCTACAAAGGGTTTGTCGGCTGCGAATATAACCCGCGGGCCAAGACCACCGACGGCCTCGGCTGGTTTCAACCTTACGCCGGAGCAAAGCCGTGACGCTGGCACTGGGCTGCATCGCCGACGACTACACCGGCGCCTCCGATCTCGCCAACACGCTGACCCGCTGCGGCCTGCGCACGGTGCAGAGCATCGGCGTGCCGTCGGACGATCTCAAACTGCCTGAAGTCGACGCCGTGGTGGTGTCGCTGAAAAGCCGGTCGATCGAAGCCGGCCTCGCGGTATCGCGTTCGCGCGCCGCGGAAAAATGGCTGCGCGGGCACGGCGCCGGCCACGTGCTGTTCAAGATCTGCTCGACCTTCGATTCCACCGACGCCGGCAACATCGGCCCCGTCATGGATGCGCTGCGCGCCGATTCCGCCGACGCGATCGTGCTGGTGACGCCGGCATTTCCCGGGACCGGCCGCACCGTCTATCAGGGCAACCTGTTCGTAGGCTCCGTGCCGCTGAATGA
>JAYSPJ010000869.1:0-16645 GCA_043722155.1 Bradyrhizobium sp. | reverse complement strand
GGTCCGGTGACGTAGCTTAATGGATAGAGCGCTCAGGTTTTGACCGAAAACGCCTACGCCGTCTGACTGCGGCTAAGGTACTCCTGAGATGATGCGGGTTCAACTCCCGTCCGTCACCCCCAATTGCCCTCTCGGGATACCCTCATCCAGGAGCCCATGATGGATTTTTATCCCCACGGAATACGTGCCCTCCCGCAACGGCTGAAAGCTCACCTGCGTCTCGATACCGTTGCTCGGCACTTCATCCCTAACCGTCTGCCGGTGCGCAGCATGCGCGGCAAAGGGAGTGCGGATTCTCTTGAGGAGATCGGCGACGAAGTTGGCATTATCCTCAAGCCATCTGGGGTACTCTGGCAATGTAGTCTCGTCCTCGGGATTGATATTGTTTAGTCGCGCCTTGTCGCGGCCGGTCGGGGCTGGTCGGCACACGTCGCGACAAGTCAGGGCGATTCGCGTACGCCATCAGTTATCCGTCAGAAACCCCGTGAACAAACGTGCACGAATGCGCACGAAAAATGATGAGAAACGCTGATTTTGCTGAAATTTTCCGGTAGGGAACTGCGCTCATAACGGTCTGGTTGCAGGCTGAAGTTCTGCTGAACCGACCAATGGGTCGCAATTAACAGCGACCGATCACGCCGCGATCGAGGCGGCGGGTTTGGCGAGTAGGTTATCTACAAAGCCGTTCCACGTATCCATGCAGGCACGTTTTTCGGGCAAGTACGTCCATCGATCGTAGCTCTTTGAGCTGACATCTTGCAGCGCGTGATTCTGAATTCGATCTCGAATTTCTTTCGACACGCCGGCTTTACCGGCAAGTGTTTTCCACGTGCGTCGAAGGTCGCGGTTGGTGACGAATGGGATCACGTCGCGTTGCCGCTGACGCCACATGAATGCGTAAAGTGTTCCATGGCTGACCGGTTTGGCCGGGTCCATTGCGGAAGGGAAGAACCAGCCGTACTCGTTCGGTTTGATACTCTCAATTAATTCTGTAGCGAGTGCTGGCACGGGGATCGCGTGCGGAGTGCCATTCTTCGTTCTTGACCAGTCGATAATTCGCTCCTTCGCGTCCCACTGATCTACATGCAGCCGTGCGATCTCCTCCACGCGCCGGCCGGTGAGCATAAGAATGCGAACAGCGCGCGTGTACGGCGGATGTACCGGCGCATCCGGGCATTCGAGCCACCGATACAGGCGAACGAAATCGTCTTCATCTAGCCAGCGCGTGCCGACAACTTTGGGCTCGGTGGGAATGCCAGCAGCGGGATTGGAAACGACTTTGAAGCGGCGAGGGGAGCGGGTGCGATAGTCATGTTCCGATTTGATCGCCCATGAATATGCCGATCGCACATAGCTGCGAACGTGGTCGGCCATTGCGCGTTTGCCCCGGCTGTAAATCGGACGGAGAATACTGAGAACATCGTCTGCACTGATATCGCGTGCCAGCCGATTTCGGCCTAGCGTCCTTTCAACCTTCTTCAAACTTTTCTCGACTGCAATCCAAGAGGTCTGAAGGTTGTCCTTCAGATGCTTCACGTATGCATCAAATAAATCGCCGACGGTACCTGGCCGCGTGTCGCTCGCCGTCTTGATGCTGCGGCCCTGCAAGATCACACCGGCAAAATCGCGTTTGAAAATCTCTCGGGCCTCTGAGAGGGACATTGCGGGATACGAACCAACCTTCGATTTGACGCGGCGTCCATCACGCCATTGTTGCGCCATCCACTCGGCGGTAACTCGGCTCGGCATCGGCTTCAAAATGAGCACAAGCCGTCCGGTGCCACGGCCTTCGCCATCGGCGAGCATCCGTTGCTTTCTTGATTTCGCAACATCCTTGATTGCGTTCTGAATGGTACGGTCGGTGAGGTTCGCCATGCCGATATCCCTGCGCAGGGGACGCTCTGAGGTGCTGCAAATGGGGACGGTTACGTTCCCGCTGCTTTCTCTGAATGTACCCCGCAAGGAATCTGCATTCAAGAAAAACGTAATGATCGCAAGTGATTAAGCGTGAGCGTCCGTGCACATGAACAGGCCAGTCGGGTGATTGTGCACCAGGATGATGGCGGTCGCCGATAATTCCAGCGCACGCTTCATCACTTCGCGCGGATAGACCGGGGTGTGGTCGACGGTGCCGGTCTGCTGCACTTCGTCGGCGATCAACTGATTGCGCTTGTCGAGGAACAGGATGCGAAACTGCTCCTTGTCGGCGAACGCCATGCCGGCGCGGCAATAGCCGATCACGTCGTTCCACGACGACAGCGCGATGCTGCGTTTGATCTCGCCCCTGGCGATACGGCGGGCGGCAGCGGCGATCAGCTTGAGTTGGGTGATCGACGCATCCTTGATCCCGTCCACTTCGCGCAGCCGTGCTTCCGGGGCATGAACGACCTCGGCAAAGGAACCGAACTTCTTCAACAGGGCTTTTGCCAGCGGCTTGGTATCGCGCCTGGGCAGCGCTGGAAACAGCGCCATCTCCAGCAGTTCGTAATCGCTCAGCGCATCCGGCCCGGCACCGTGAAAGCGCTCGCGCAGCCGCTCGCGGTGGCCGTGATAATGCGGCGTCTCGGCGGGCCGGTCTTGGTCCTGGTCCTGGGTCTTGCTGGTCTTGCCGGGCATCGGCGACAAGCATGCCGTGCCGGCCGGGTTTTGCAACTCCGAAGTGCCGGGCGAGCCGCCGATTATCGATGGAAAAAAGGCGCCGTGGGAAGCACGGCGCCTTCGGTCGTTTCAGATCAGCCCGGCAGGGTCACGCCTTGACCGGGGCGAACGCATAACCGTTGCCGTCCTTCGACAGCGTGCCCACATTGGGGAAGCCGAAGTGATAGCCGGCGATCATGCCCTTCTCGGCAATCATGCGATCGAAGAACGCGCCGCAAGGTTCTATAACGGGTTGCATTGCTACCGCTGCCGATTCCGGCCCGATCACGGGAATGTTGGCGCCGAAGTCAGGCCGCGACCGGCGGCTTCTCGGCGTGACGCTGCGACAGCGTGAAGATCTCGACGCCGGTCGAGGTGACGCCGACCGAATGCTCGAACTGCGCCGACAGCGAACGGTCGCGCGTCACCGCGGTCCAGCCGTCGGACAGGATCTTGACGTGCGGCTTGCCGAGATTGATCATCGGCTCGATGGTGAAGAACATGCCGGGCTTCAGCGTCACGCCTTCGCCGGGCCGGCCGACATGGATGATGTTGGGCTCGTCATGGAACATGCGGCCGAGGCCATGGCCGCAGAAGTCGCGCACCACGCTCATGCCCTGCGGCTCCACGAAACTCTGGATGGCATGGCCGATGTCGCCGGTGGTGGCGCCCGGCTTCACCGCGGCGATGCCGCGCATCATCGCTTCATAGGTCACTTCGATCAGCCGTTCGGCCTTGCGGGCGATCGGGCCGATCGCATACATCCGGCTGGAATCGCCGTACCAGCCGTCGACGATGAAGGTGACGTCGACGTTGACGATGTCGTTGTCCTTCAGCGCCCGGTCGCCGGGCATGCCGTGGCAGACCACATGGTTGATCGAGGTGCAGGTCGAATAGCGGTAGCCCCGATACATCAGCGTGGCCGGGTAGGCGCCATGGCTGAAGGCGAAGGCACGGACGAACTCGTCGATGACCGAGGTCGGCACGCCCGGCTTGACGATATCGGTGAGCTCATCGAGGCATGTCGCGACCAGCGCGCCGGCCTTGCGCATGCCCGCGAACCCGCTCTGGCCATGCAGCTTGATCTGTCCGGTTTTGCGCAAGGAGGTATCTGTTGCTTCGATATAGCTCATGGGCGGATCGTGTCTTGGCGGGAGGTGATTTGAAGGCCTAATTTAGTGATCGGGGCGGTCAGCGCAAGCCAGGGTTGGTACGATACAATGGCATAGTTCGACATCGGGGATCGAGCGGAACCGCGGTCATATACGAGAAATGCCGCCCCCGCGGCAAGTTCATCCGTTCGAAACCTCCACCGTGGTCTCGACCGGCAGCGCGCCGCCCCGGATGCGGATTTCGCGCACCGGATAGGGTACGCGGATGCCCTCGCGCTTGAACGCGTCCCACAGCGCCAGCATCACTTCGCTCTTCACATTGTCCATGCCGTCGGGGTCGGCGATCCAGAAGGTCAGGGAAAACTTCATCCCGTGCTCGGCGAATTCCGTCAGGATGCAGTTCGGCGGCTTGCCCTTGATGGCGCGCTTGGCCTCCGCGGCGATATCGATCGCCAGCTTGCAGACCAGCCGCGGATCGGCGTCGTAGTTGGTGCCGAAACCGATCTTCACCAGCGTGTTCTTGTCGGTGTAGGTCCAGTTGGTGACCTTCTGCGTCACCAGATCCTCGTTCGGGATCAGGAATTCGCGGCCGTCGCCGGCGGCGACCGAGATATAGCGCGTCTTCATCGCGCTGATGCGCCCCGAGCTGTCGCCGATGGTGACGAGGTCGCCCGGCTTCACCGACTTGTCCGCCAAAAGGATGATGCCGCTGATGAAATTGGCGACGATCTTCTGCAGGCCGAAACCGATACCGACACCGGCCGCACCGGAGAAGATCGCCAGCGCCGACAGGTTGATGCCGACCGCGCTCATGACGGCGGCGACCGCGAAGATCATCAGCGCGAGCCGGATCATCTTGACCAGCAGCACCTGGATCGACGGCGTCAGATCGGCGGATCGCGTGATCCGGCCTTCCACGAAGTTGGAGGCGATGTTGGTCAGCCACAGCGCCACCGCCAGCAGCACGCCGAGCTTGATCAGCAGCAACGGCGTCAGCCGCAGCTCTCCGAGCACGATCGAGACCGAATCGAGCGCATCGATGGTCGGGCCAAGCTGGCCGAGAATGCTCAGGGCCGCCACCAGCCAGGCCGACAGCGCCACCAGACGCACGATCAGGGTATTGCGAATGACCGAGGTCACCAGGCGGATGATCAGCCACGCGAAGGCCAGATTGGCGGCCACGCTGAGCAGATAGCTGCGGCTGGGCCAGGTCGAGGTCAGCATCGCCATGCGCGCCAGCGTCATCAGCACCGCGAACACCGCGGTCGACGCGCTGCCGACCAGCACCCGCATGAACAGTCGGAACGGCGCCGGCCAGCCCATTGCCAGCGCGGTCATGTCGATCCGCACGCGAATGGCCGCACCCGCGGCGTAGCTGATGCCGGCGCCGGCCAGGATCAGCCCCAGCTGCAGATAGAACCAGGGCGAAGTCACCTCCGCGCCGACCGAACGCGCCGCGGCGAGCAGTGATTCGGTGATGTCATTCAGGTCCATCGTCAAGCTCTCATCGCGGGCAGGCCATCGGGCAAACGTGATTCGGATAACCGGCAGATTCACACAATGGCTGCGCCGGCGCCATCGATACGACACCTGGGCTGACGTGAGTTGAGGCCGGTAAATCGGGCACATCGCCGCTGGCGGCAGAAATGGGTTGGCGTCGAACTGTGGCGACGATATGGATGCAATTGCAGGTATTGCAATGATTTCCGGAGGTTCATGGCTTCCCTCGACGCGGTCAGCATAACCATTCTTCTTGGCGCGGTTCTGGTGATGGCCGGCATTCTGTCCAGCCTGCTCGCGCTGCGCTTCGGCGCGCCGCTGTTGCTGGTGTTCCTGTTCATCGGCATGCTGGCCGGCGACTCCGGCCCCGGCCAGCTGCGGTTCGACGACGTCCGCACCACCTATCTGGTGGGATCGGTGGCACTGGCTCTGATCCTGTTCGACGGCGGCCTGCGGACCCGGTTTCAGAGCATCCGCGCGGTGCTGGCGCCGTCGATGGTGCTGGCGACGGTCGGCGTGCTGGTGACGGCGCTGATCACCGCACCGGTCGCCAGGTATGCGCTGGATCTGAACTGGTCCGAGGCGCTGCTGGTAGGGGCTGTGGTGGCGTCGACCGATGCCGCCGCGGTGTTTCTGCTGGTGCACTCGCAGGGCCTGCGCCTGCGCCCCCGCGTCGGCGCGACGCTGGAGGTCGAATCCGGCACCAACGATCCGTTCGCGGTGTTTCTGACGCTGGTGCTGGTCGAACTGATAACGATCGGCGAAAGCTCGCCATGGCAGATCGCGCTGCAATTTACCCGCGAGGCCGCGCTCGGCGCCATCATCGGCGTGGTCGGCGGCCGCCTCGTGGTGCTGGCGCTGAACCGGGTGGCGCTGCCGCAGGGCCTGCACGCACCCTTTGTCGCCACCGCCGCACTGGTGATCTTCGGCACGGCGCAGATCTCGCACGCCTCGGGGTTTCTCGCGGTCTATCTCGCCGGCATCATCATCGGCAACCGGCCGACCCGCGCGCACAACTCGGTGGTGACGTTTCTCGACGCCGCGACCTGGCTGGCGCAGATCGTGATGTTCGTGATGCTCGGCCTCCTGGTCTCGCCGCAACGGCTGGTGAGCAGCATCATTCCGGCCGTGATCGTGGCGGTGGTGCTGATGCTGGTGGCGCGGCCGGTCGCGGTATTTCTCTGTCTGGCGCCGTTTCGCTTCAACTGGCGGGAAAAGATATTCATCGCCTGGACCGGCCTGCGCGGCGCGGTCGCGATCTTTCTGGCCTCGATCCCGATGCTGGTCGGCCTGTCGAAGGCCTACCTCTATTTCGACGTCGCTTTTGTCGTCGTCATCATCTCGCTGTTGCTGCAGGGCTGGACGCTGGGCGTCGCCGCCCGGCGACTCCATGTCGCGCTGCCGCGCGCCGACCGCGGCCCGCGCCGCGTTGAGCTCGATCTGCCCGGCCAGCTCGAGCAGCAGCTGGTCGGCTATTCCGTCCGCTCGAAAAGCCTGTATTTCCGGCGTGGCCTCATTCCATCCTGGTCGAAGCCGACGCTGGTGATCCGCGACCAGCGGATTCTGTCGCCCGCCGAGGCTGAACCGGTCGCGCCCGGCGATTACATCTATCTGCTGGCGCCGCCGGAAAAGGCCGAGTCGCTGGACCGGTTCTTTGTCGACATGGCGCCGAGCTCGACGCCCGATCCGCATCTGCTCGGCGACTTCATGGTGTCGGGAGAGCACACGCTTGGCGAGGTTGCCGGGATCTACGGCGTGGCGGTGGATGAAGAGCAGGCCAAATTGACGCTGGCCGACTATTTCGACATTCATCTGGACCGCGCGCCGAAGGAAGGCGCGGAACTCGCGCTCGACTCCATCGTTCTGGTGGCGCGCAGCATCGGCGGTGGCCGGGTCAATGTCGTCGGCCTGCGCCTGCCGGAAGACGAGGAGGAAACCGCGCCATTGACGCGGCTGGCGCGGTTCAAACGCAAGCTGTCGGAGACGTGGTCGCAGGTGGCGGGGGTCTGATCCGGTCGTCAATCCGGGCCACAATTACCCGCTTCAGGCGATCATGCCGCTGGCGGCATCGCCTTGCTCATCAGGATGCTGCCGCCATGGTGCGGAAGTCGCGGGTGCGCCGGAATCTCGGCGACGCCGACCGCAACGAAGCGTCGAGCTTTGTAGAAATTCACGGCGGGGATGTTGTCCGCCCATACGTGCAGGCTCAAGCGGTCGTAACCGGCTTCCGCGGTTCGATCTTCGGCCCAATCGAGCAGTTTTGCGCCGATGCCGGAACCGCGGTGCGCGTCGCTGACGGCCAGGCTGTTCAGGAACATGCTGCCCCAGTCCTGCAGCTCCAGCAACGGCCGGATGTGGTCGTGACGCTCGGAGCCAAGCAGCACATAATTGTCTTCCTTCAGCATGTCGGCAGCAAAAACATTCGCGGCGGCGACGACCTCGCCGTCGAGGCCGAGGGCTGCGACGCAACAATTGCGGTATGAAACGGGGTAGCATTCGCCGCCGATGCCGGCCGACAGCAGATCGACTGCCGTTACAAACGGAATCAAATCGTCGAACAGAAATTCATAGACGCCGCCGCCGGCGATGCACATGTACCGTGCGAGATCGCGGCTGTCGTCGGGCCGCGCCATGCGGTAGGTGATCTGAGCGGGCATTCTCTGGATGAGCCTCGAAAGGGTGGGACTTGCGATACTTGCAAGTACGCGATTCGTGCAGTTTCTCGGAGGTCAGGCCGCCTCTGTTTAGAGGCCGGCCAGGCATCTTAGTCAAATTGTCAGGTGTCCCCACACCGTTCCAACGGATGCAACAGGGCGTCTTCGTGGCTATAAAGGGTAATCGCTTCAACGCGGGAGCCGAAACAGGGGGGCGCATGGCCGAAAATTTTCACGACAACGAGGATCGCCAGCGCTTCGAACTGGAGGTCGAGGGCCACATCGCCTTTGTCACCTGTCGCAAATCGCCCGGCGCCATCACGCTGGTCCATACCGAGGTGCCGCCGGAGCTGGGCGGGCGAGGAGTAGGCTCCAGGCTCGGCCGCGCGACTCTCGATGCGGTGCGTGAGCAGGGGCGGAAGCTCTCCGTCGAATGCGATTTCATTCGGTCCTTCATGGCGAAGCATCCCGAATACAGCGATCTGCTGGCGCCGGGGCAAAGCGCCCGGCAAGCTGCCGCCGTCCACAAGGCCGGCTGCTTTTGCGGCGCGGTCGAGGTGGAAGTCACCGGCAAGCCGACCTTCGCCGGCTATTGTCACTGCCGCGACTGCCAGGCCTGGTCTGCGGCGCCGATCAACGCCTTCAGCCTGTGGCCGTCGAGCAGCGTGCGGATCACCAGGGGCGAAGCCGATATCGGCACCTTCCACAAGACCGAAAACTCCTACCGCAAATACTGCAAGGTCTGCGGCGGACATCTGATGACCGAGCATCCGCGCATGCGGCTGATCGACGTCTATGCCAATCTGTTGCAGGGTTTTACGCATGAGCCGACGCTGCATGCCAATTACGGGAGCAAGATGGTTTCCGTGAAGGACGGGCTGCCCAAGTTTCGGGATCTTCCCGCCGAACTCGGCGGCTCCGGAGAGACCCTGCCGGATTAGCCGGCCGGGTTTGGGACGGCGAGCGGCAACACCTCAGGCCCGCCGAACGCCGTCACCCGCCCGCGCCTGAGCATCACGACCTGCGTCGCCAGCTGGCGCATTTCGCCGGCGTCATGGCTGACATAGACCATCGGCACGTTGGCTTCGTCGCGCAGCCGCACCAGGTAGGGCAGGATCTCCACCTTGCGTTCCTCATCCAGCGACCCCAGCGGCTCGTCGAGCAGCAGCAGTCGCGGCTGCGCCAATAGCGCCCGCCCCAAGGCCACGCGCTGGCGTTCGCCGCCGGACAGCCGGCCGGGACGGCGGTCGAGCAGGCTGCCGATATCGAGCAGGTCGGTGACGCGGGCCTGAAGGGCGGGATCCTCGGCCAGCCGGTTCATGCGCCGCCCGTAGTCGAGATTTTGCCGGATATCGAGATGCGGAAACAGCCGCGCGTCCTGGAACACATAACCGATCCGGCGGCGATGCGCCGGGATGTGCACGCCAGCCGCGGTGTCATCGAGCGTCTCGCCGTCGATGGCGATGACGCCGCGATCCGGCCGCAGCAAACCGGCGATCATGTTGATCAGCGAGGTCTTGCCGGCGCCGGACGCGCCGAACAGCCCGGTCACGCGTCCCTCGCTGGCGAACGCGGCCTCGACCGAGAATTCGCCGAGCTGTATTGAAACGTCCACGCGCAGCATGGTCAATTCCCGTGCAGGCGTTTGGTGGCGCGCCGGGCGAACCACTCGGAGGCAACCAGCGCGGCAAGCGCGATGGCGATCGAAACCGCTACCAGCCGCAACGCCGCGCTGTCGCCATCCGGCGTCTGGATCAGCGAATAGATCGCCGACGAAATGGTCTGGGTTTCGCCGGGAATGTTGGAGACGAAGGTGATGGTGGCGCCGAATTCGCCGATCGCCTTGGCAAAGCCGAGCACCATGCCGGCCAGCACGCCCGGCAGCGCCAGCGGCAGCGTGATGGTCAAGAACACCCGCCACGGCGCCGCGCCCAGCGTGCCCGCGGCCTGCTCCAGCCTGCGGTCCACCGCTTCGATCGACAGCCGGATCGGCCGCACCAGCAGCGGAAACGACATGATGCCGCAAGCCAGCGCCGCCCCGGTCCAGCGAAACGCGAACACGATGCCGAGATGGTCGGCAAGCCATGCGCCGACCAGGCCGCGCCGGCCGAACGTCAGCAGCAGGAGATAGCCGGTCACGACCGGCGGCAGCACCAGCGGCAGATGGACCAGCGCGTCGACCAGCGACTTGCCCCAGAAATCACGCCGCGCCAGCAGCCACGCCAGCGCGATGCCGAGCGGCGTCGCCACCAGCGTCGCCACCGCGGCGACCCGCAGCGAAAGCTGGATGGCGGTCCATTCCGTGGGCGAGAGTTCGAACACGCGGCTCAAGTCGTCGGGCTGACGAGAAACGAGAAGCCATATTTCTCGAAGATGGCCTTGGCTGCCGACGAGCGCAGGAAGGCCAGATAGGCGGCGGCTTCGGGTCTCGCGGCGGCGGTCGCCGCCACCGGATAAACGATCGGCGGATGCGAATCCGCCGGAAAGGCGCCGACAATCCTGACGCCGGGTTCGATCCTGGCGTCGGTCGCATAGACAATGCCGAGCACAGCCTCACCGCGCGCCACCAGCGCCAGCGCCGCGCGCACGCTCTCGGCCATCGCGAATTTCGGCTCCGCCGCCGGCCAGGCGCCGAGTTTTTCCAGCGCAGCCTTGGCGTATTTGCCCACGGGCACCGCCCTAACGTCGCCGGTGGCGATCCTGCCGTCGGCGGCGAGTTTTGCCAGGTCGAAGCCCGGTCCGATCGTCGCCTTGTCGATTTTGGAATCCTTTGGGGCGATCAGCACGATGCTGTTGCCGAGCAGATTGACCCGCGTCGGCTCATTGATGCTTTTTTTGACGACCGCATAGTCCATCCAGTTGGCATCGGCGGACACGAACACGTCGGCGGGCGCGCCCTGTTCGATCTGTTTTGCCAGGGCGGAGCTTGCGGCATAGCTGGCCACGATCCTGACACCTGATTTGGCGGTATAGGCGGCGTCGACTTCATCGAGCGCGTTCTTCATCGAGGCCGCGGCGAACACGGTGAGGCTCTTGTCCTGCGCCATGGCGGGCGGACAGGCCGACCCGCACAAGATGGCGAAGGCGGCGAAAAGTCCGGCAAGACGATGCATCGTGGCGCTCCATGCGTGTCCGCGGCGCGTTTCTCGCGCGCGCAGCTCAGGCCCATCTCTTGGTGGAATGCGACAGGCGGAAGCGCCGTTCCGGCAATCCGGCGGATTTACGATCCGTCAGGACATCGCAACGGCAAGCTTACAGCATTGTTGCGATGAGGAAAAGGCTTTGCGGCTTCGCTGCGCTCAGGCGCGCGTCTCATGGATGCCGGCCACTCAGGCAGCGCGGATGTTGGCGAGAAATTTGTTGACGTCTGCGCGCAGCGTTTCCGCCTGCCTTCCGAGTGTTTCCGCCGCCGTCTGGACCTGATCGGCTGCCATTCCGGTCTTGGCGGCGGCCTGATTGACGCCCACAATATTACCCGAGACATCCTCGGTACCCTGCGCAGCCTGCTGCACATTGCGCGCGATCTCCCGTGTCGCCGCGCCCTGCTCCTCTACCGCTGCTGCGATAGCCGACGCGATTTCCGAGATATGGGCGATCGTGCCGCCGATCTCCTTGATCGCGACCACCGAGTCCTGCGTCGCGGTTTGCATGCCGGCAATCTGCCCACCTATCTCGTTGGTCGCCTTCGCGGTCTGTGCCGCCAGTTGCTTGACCTCCTGCGCTACCACCGCGAAACCCCTGCCGGCCTCGCCGGCACGCGCCGCCTCGATGGTCGCGTTGAGAGCCAGCAGATTGGTCTGCTCGGCGATCGTTGTGATGAGACTGACGACATCGCCGATGCGGCTCGCGGCCTGAGACAGCGCATTGATGCGGTCGTCGGTATTGCGCGCCTGCTCCACGGCCGCGCCGGCGATCCGGGCCGAGTCCTGGACCTGACGGCCGATCTCGTTGACCGACGTCGCCATCTCCTCAGCCGCGGCAGCGACGGCCTCCACATTGGCCGAGGCTTGCTCAGCAGCGGTGGTGACGGCCGTCGTCTGCACGCTCGTCTCCTCGGCGGTTGCCGACATGCTCTGCGAGGTAGTGCGCATCTCGGTCGACGCCAGGGCAAGATCGTCCAGCGACAAAACCACGCTGCGTTCGAAGGTCGCGATGTACTGCTCGATCGCGGCTTGCCGCTGTTCCTTATGTATCTGTTCTGCCTTCTGCTCGGTTTCAAGTCGCCTGGCGTCGATCATTCCCTCCTTGAAGACGCCGACTGCCTCCGACATATGGCCGATCTCGTCGCGCCGCCCGATCGCCGGGATGGCAATGCCGAGATCTCCACCGGCCAACCGCCTCATGGCCGAGGTCATCGCGGCGAGCGGCCCCGTAATCCCACGGTTGACGTAGACGGCCATGACGCCGCCAAGGCCGAGTGCGAACAGGACCGCGCCGATCATCAGATAGCGGGTGAAGCTGTATCGGCCATTCGCTGCACTGCGCGTGTGTTCCGCACGCTTCAATTCATTGGCGACGATCGCGTCATACAGTTGCTGGACCTTGGCGAACTGCTTGACGGCGACGCCGAGGATAGTGTCCTCGGCGTCATTGAAAACTTGCGATTTGAGGTCCGCAATCGCCGGTTTGATGGCCTTTCCGACCAGCGCGTTGCGGAGAGTGTTCCATTCCCCGAGCAGCTTTTTGTCATCGTCGTTGACGACGTGCTTGGCGTATTCCTTAACCAGGCTCTCGATTTCGGCCAGATTGGTTTCAACCCGGTCGGTGTATTTCTGGACGTTCTGGGGGCTGGGACGAGCAATGACCGCGATCGTCAGTTGTTCGATGCTGACATGCATCAGATCGTTGATCCGGGCGAGTTGGCTGACCGGTACCAGGCGTTCCTGATACAATTCAGACAGATCGTCGTTCAGGAGGCTGACGCCGCGGATGGCGATCATCGCCACAACCGCCATGGCGAACGCGATCAAGGCGAAAACAGCCAGCATCTTCGCCTTGATACTGAGGCTTTTCATGGATGAATTCCGGGTATCCGCACTGCTTGTTCAAGCCATACTCGGTTTGAGAGATCCTGGGCTCCGCCGCTCTCCCTGCGCCTATTCGGCGGGAAGGCCCTTGGACTTCCACTGCGGAAAGCCATCTCGGTACCAAAGGACGTTGGTGTATCCGCCCTTCATCGCCACTGTCGAAGCCTTGAAGCTCTTCCAGCACTCTGGCCCGTTGCAGTAAATGACCAACGCTGTTGCCTTGTCGGCCGGCAGTTTGGCGAGATTGAATTCATCCTGGCTGGCGTCAAAACTGACCGCCTTCTCGCTCTTCTCCCGGTAGGGAACGTTGAGCGCGCCTTTGATATGGCCTTCGGCGTATTCGGAGGCGACCCGCGTATCGATCATTGCCGCGCCGGCGGCCTGCGCCTTCACGACGTCATCCGCGGCCACGAGCCTGGCGCCCGCCAGTGCTGCCGGGGTATCGGCCGCCTGCGCCATACCAGAGGTCAGAATGCCGGCAAGAAGCGCGGCTGCCATTTTTGGGATTAAATTGAGGCGCATCGTTCTTTCCATTCATCCTGCGAAATGTTCCATCATTTGTTAGAGTACGCGCATTAAGAAACCGGAAATACCAGGTCTGTTCGTTGGTAGTTGTACGGAGTTTTGGTTTGTTGAGGGCAGCAATCGCAGGTCATACGGAGCACACCGGAGCATCGTGGAGTCCGATGTCTCGCCGAGTCATCGCACTCAATAACTCCGGACTCTGAAAACTGATGGCGGGTTGACTCACTGAGCCAGCAGTCTCTCGCGAGTCCCGGCATTCTCGAATCAAATAGCCTTGCCCGCGGCTCGTTATGGCTTCGCGTCCGGCGCAGCCAGCACCGCCTTGCAGGCGGCCGGCAACTGCGCCAGCGTCATCGGCGGCCGCGGCTTCGGCGGCTCCTTCGGCGGCTTCGGGTGGATGATCGAATCCTTGAACCAGAAGGCGAGATCGCCGGCGCTGCAGCCCTCGCTCTCGGTCGGCTCCGGCTGGCTCTCGCATTCGCCGCTGCCCGGCGGGCATTTGATGCGGATATGGAAGTGATAGTCGTGGCCGTACATCGGCCGCACCTTGGAGAGCCAGCTGCGGTCGCCCCTGGCTTCGCGGCACAGCGCCTTCTTGATCGCGGCGTTGACGAAGATACGCTGCACGCTCGGCTCCTGGGCCGCGGCGCGGATCACGTTGAGATGGGTCGGCGTCCAGACGGCGGGATCGATGTCGAGCCGGTCGGAGCGCACCATCATGACCGCGGAGGTTTCCTCGCGCTCGTTGCGCGACAATTGCCGGTTCGGCATCGGCGTCAGCCAGATATCGGCGTCCAGCCCGGCTTGATGGCTGGCGTGCCCGGTCAGCATCGGGCCGCCGCGCGGCTGCGACATGTCGCCGACCAGGATTCCCGGCCAGCCGGCGTCCTTGCGCGCCTTGGCCGCGAGCCGCGCCACCAGCGCCACCAGGTCCGGATGTCCCCAATGGCGATTGCGCGACAGCCGCATCACCTGCCAGCTCTCGCCATTGATCGGCAGCGCTTCCGCGCCCGCGATGCAGCCCTTGGCATAGAAGCCGACCACGCGCGTCGGCATCGCCGCCGGCAGCACCTTGCGGCCGAACAGCTCCTTGGCGCCGAGCTTGGGATCGTTGGGATTGGCCAGCGGCGGCAACGGCTTTGGATTGACGCTGCCCTTGTCCTGCGCTGGCGCCACGGTGGCACCGAGGATGGCTACGGATATCAGCAGGAGGGTGAGGATCGGGCGAGGGTTCATCGGGTCACTCTTCAACGCCGAGCCTAGCACGAAATGGGCAGCCGGCGAAAAGCCGCGCCGGGCGCCAGGTCGCAGCTTTCGCCACGGTTTTTGCCACGGTTTTCCGCACCTGGATTTTCGCGAAGCTGCGCGCGGCGGGTTAAGATTAACCGCGACTGGTCGCGCCGGGGCGTCGACCCGGTCTTTACAACCCGCATTCGAGAACGACATCATTGCCTGCAATTGAAGGGCTGGCAGGGCGCGATCATGAAACGGCGGTTGGAGAGACGGCTCGCACGGCTGGTGTTTGCAGCCGCGGCGGTCGTCGCGGGATTGGCGCTGACGCCGGCGCGCGCCGGCGTCTTGGTCCAGATCGACAAATCGTCCCAGCGCATGGCCGTGAGCGTCGACGGCATGATGCGATACACCTGGCCGGTGTCGACCGGGCGCAGCGGCTACGGCACACCGAGCGGCGTATTCCATCCGCAAATGATGGCGCGGCGCTGGTTCTCGCGGAGATATTACAATTCGCCGATGCCGCACTCGATCTTCTTTCATCACGGCTTCGCCATTCACGGGACCTATGATCTGGCGCGGCTCGGCGGCCCCGCCTCGCATGGCTGCGTCAGGCTGCATCCGTCGCATGCGGCGGCGCTGTTCGCATTGGTCGAGCAGGAAGGCCGCCGCAATACCCGGATCGTGATCTCGAACTGACGCGCGCTTAACCGTTCGATAACCTTGTTCCGCATTGACGAAATTTCGTGCGCGCGCGGGGAAATTCACGCATTCTTCGCACATTCGCCGTGCAGCCTCGATCTTCGGCGATTGCCGTCATCCCGCGCGCGCGATTTTGCTGCGCTGGTACGCGCGGCGCGGCCCTCATAGGCTGGCCGGACGACATTGGCAGCGCGAATTCGCCCTTTTTGCAGGCAGTCGCAACCTGACGCGGTTCCGCCGCAAGCCTGGTGATCGAATGCATCGCCGCCAAGTGTTACCAATTTTTCAGACACTTATCGGAGAACAGGGACGCAGAATGCGAGTGGGCGTAAGCGAATGCAGAGTCTCCGGCCGAAGCCAGCCAAAAAACAGAAACATGCGGCGATAATCCGCATTCCCGGCCGGCCGGCAAAGCCCAGTCCGAAGCTCCTGGGCAAGCGCCGGCGCGTGACGGCCGAGTTCGGCGAAATCGTGCGCAAGCGCGCCGAAGCCGAGGCGGCGATCGCGGATGCGCGAAAATCCCACGAGCGGCTGGCCAGACTTCATCAGCCCGACGGACGCCACGAGCAGACCCTTGCCGACGGCCGCTGCATCCTGATCGAGGAGCGGCTGACCGAGGACGGCGGCATTGTCGGGCTTCGCGTCGACATCACCGAGCTGAAGCAGCGCGAGGCCTCGTTCCGGCTGCTGTTCGACAGCAATCCCGTCCCCATGATCGTCTGCGCGCTGGACGACGAGCGCATCCTCGGCGTCAACGACGCCGCCATCGAGCATTACGGCTATAGCCGCGCGGAATTCGAGAAGTTGACCATCCGCAGCGTCCAGGCCTTCGAGACCGAGCTGCCATGGGGCGGCGACCGCTCCAGCGACGAACAGACCGCACGAACCTGGAAGCATGTCAGGGCCGACGGTGCCCTGATCGACCTCGCCATCTATTCGCGCCAGCTGGTCTACAACGACCAGGCGGCGGTGCTGCTGGCGCTGATGGATATCACCGAGCGCAAGCGCGCCGAGGCGCGGCTCGCCTTCATGGCCCAGCATGACGGTTTGACCGGACTGCCGAACCGCAATTTACTGCGCCAGCAGATGGACGATATCCTGCTGCACACCAGGCGCAGCGCGGAAAAGGTCGCGGTGCTGGTGCTCGGCCTCGACAATTTCAAGGCGGTCAACGACACGCTGGGTCACGGCACCGGCGACAAGCTGCTGCGCGGCGTCGCCAAGCGCCTGCGATCCACCCTGCGCGAGGAGGACATGC
>JAYSPJ010000868.1:0-2498 GCA_043722155.1 Bradyrhizobium sp. | reverse complement strand
CCGTCGATCTGCCCGCCGATCGCATCGGTCAACGCCGGCGCCGCACCGCGATAGCCGACCAGCGTCACCTCGATCCCCGCCGCCTGGACGAAACTCTTGCAGATCAGAAAGTTCGAGGAACCGACGCCGGCGTGGCCGAGATTGATCTTGCCGGGATTGCTCCTGGCGTAGGCGACGAATTCCTTGAGGTCCCTGGCTGGAAAATCCTTGCGCAGCGCGACGATGCCGAAGGTCTTCGCCACCATAGCGATCGGTGCGAAGGCATCGGGCTTGAACGGCAGCAGCGGATAGATGGTGTAGGACGCCGCATTGGTGCCGGCGTTGCCGATGGCGATGGTGTAGCCGTCCGCTTCCGCGCGCGCCGCCCGCGTCAGCGCGGTCGAACCGCCGGCGCCGGCGATATTCTCGATCACGATGGCCTGCCCGAGCGTTGACGCCATTTGCTCGGCGACGACGCGCGCGATCACGTCAGAGGTGCCGCCGGCCGCGAACGGCACGATCATGGTGATGGGGCGTTTGGGGTAGTCCTGGGCGTGGGCGGCAGTGACGAATGACAGCGCCGCGACGGCTGCGACCAGCCATTTTGTCATCTTATTTTGACGCGTCTTCATCGTGCGAACCGGTTCCCACTCCGCCTGAAAACGCTATGCCGCGCGCTCCAGATGCGCCACCAGGCCTGCGAACAGGCCGCGGCCGTCGGTGCAGCCCATGATGTCTTCGACGTGGTTTTCCGGATGCGGCATCATGCCGAGCACATTGCCGCGCTCGCTGACGATGCCGGCGATCGACTGCGCGGCACCGTTGATGTTGGATTGCTCGTCGACCACGCCCTCGGCGGAGCAGTAGCGATAGAGTACCCTGCCCTCGCCTTCGAGCCGCTTCAGCGTCTCTTCGTCCGCCTCGTAATTGCCCTCGCCGTGGGCGACCGGCACGCGGATGACCTGCCCGGCATTGTAACCACGCGTGAACGGCGTGTCGGAGCGCTCGACCCGCAGATGCACGTCATGGCAGATGAATTTCAGCCGCGCATTGCGCATGAGCACGCCGGGCAAAAGACCGGCCTCGCAGAGGATCTGAAACCCGTTGCAGACCCCGAGCACCAGACCGCCAGCCGCAGCGAAATCGCGCACCGCGTTCATGACCGGCGCCCGCGCGGCGATCGCGCCGCAGCGCAGATAATCGCCATAGGAAAACCCGCCGGGCACCACCACGAGGTCGGTACCCTTGGGCAGCGCGGTCTCGGCATGCCAGACCATCGCGGCCTCATGCCCCGATGCGAGTTTCAGCGCGCGCGCCATGTCGCGCTCGCGATTGATTCCGGGAAAGACGAGAATTGCGGATTTCATCGGCGGACTTGCCTAGCTCAGAACTTCAACCCGGTAATTCTCGATCACCGTGTTCGCCAGCAGCTTGTCGGCGGCATCCTTCAGCGCCGCCTCGGCCTTGGCCTTGTCGGAGCCCGACATCTCGATGTCGAACACCTTGCCCTGGCGCACGCTGGCGACGCCATCGACGCCGAGCGATTTCAGCGCCCCTTCGATGGCCTTGCCTTGCGGATCGAGAATGCCTGACTTCAGTGTAACGGTGACGCGCGCTTTCATATTTCCAACCCAGTATTTCGGTGCGTCACCCTGAGGTGCTCGGGCGAAGCCCGAGCCTCGAAGGGCGACATTGCATTTCGTATCTCATCCTTCGAGGCTCGCCGAATACGGCGAGCACCTCAGGATGACGGCACTGGTCAGCTCTTGACCAGCACCGGACCGGAGCCGATCGGCCGCTCGTTCTCCGTCAGGATGCCCAGACGCTTGGCGACCTCGGTATAGGCCTCCAGGACGCCGCCGAGATCCCGGCGGAAGCGGTCCTTGTCGAGCTTCTCGTTCGACTTGACGTCCCACAGCCGGCACGAATCGGGCGAGATCTCGTCGGCAACGATGATTCGCATCATGTCGTTTTCGAACAGCCGTCCGCATTCCATCTTGAAATCGACCAGACGGATGCCGATGCCCAGAAACAGCCCGGTGAGGAAGTCGTTGACGCGAATCGCCAGCGCCATGATGTCGTCGATTTCCTGCGGCGTGGCCCAGCCGAACGCGGTGATGTGCTCCTCGGAGACCATGGGGTCGTTGAGCTGGTCGTTTTTGTAGTAAAATTCGATGATCGAGCGCGGCAGCTGGGTACCTTCCTCAATGCCGAGGCGCTGCGACAGCGATCCCGCCGCCACATTCCGCACCACGATCTCGAGCGGCACGATCTCGACCTCGCGAATCAACTGTTCGCGCATGTTGAGCCGGCGAATGAAATGGGTGGGCACCCCGATATCGTTGAGGTGCTGAAACAGGTACTCCGAAATCCGGTTGTTGAGGACGCCCTTGCCCTCGATCACCTGGTGTTTCTGCTTGTTGAACGCGGTCGCATCGTCCTTGAAGTGCTGGATCAGGGTTCCCGGCTCCGGCCCTTCGTAAAGGACCTTGGCCTTGCCTTCATAAATGCGGCGTCGG
>JAYSPJ010000867.1:0-3375 GCA_043722155.1 Bradyrhizobium sp. | reverse complement strand
TTGGCGGGGGCGGCCCCCACCCACCACCGGAGCGTGCGTCTGCTTCTTTGGCCCGGCGTCGGTCACGACGCCTGCCACCATCCCGAATACGATCCTGTTGCTTTCACTCGTCATCTCATCCTCCATCGGTGGTCGTTAAGCTGCGGCGCTGCGCATGGCCGGCACCGCTGCGCAGAGTTCGGACGTGTTCACGGTGACGCGCACCGTCCAGTAAGTGAGCAACTTGGACAACAGCGCGCTCTCGTCTTCAGGGCTGATTGCACCGTCCGCCCGCGCCTGGCCGATGACGGCAAACACCAGTATCGGAGAGGCGCGGTACATCTCCGGCGGATTGGCGCCCCACTGCCGGTAAAGCGCGCCGAGCCGCACCGGCTGACGTTGCGCGACGTCCATCACTTCGATCAGCGAGCGTCCGCGCAGCGCCCTTGGGCGGTGATTGGTCAGCACCGACACGAAAGCGGGCATGCTCTCCATTAGCTGAGCGAGCAGATCTTGCGTCTCCGCGGCCAGTCCAACCGGCGGGTAGTACGACTCCCACAGCGCGGCCAGCCGCCGCCATTGCGGATGCGGAAAAAGCGCTTCGCCGATTGCGGCACTGAGTCTCACCCGGATCCACGGCATCGGATGCGGATCATCGGTGTTGAGGCGGAAAACAAACGACCTCGGGAGGCTGACCACGCCGATCAGCCCGATGGTGGAGGCGATGCCGACACGGGCAACCGACCAGAAATCGGCGATGATTTCCGAGATCCAGCGTTCCCACATCTGCCAGGGCAAGCGGCTTCCGGCGGAGCCGCGCTGCAGGCCTTTCAGAATCGACCGCAACGAATTGACGAGGTCGAGCAGAGCCGCGGCCTGGTGCCCGACTTCATGCACCAGTGACGACGCGATCCCGGTGCCGACCATGCGCTCGCGCGGAACCCTGATTACGGCGACGGGATTCTGGCCGCCGCCCGGCAAGCGGGTGCGGGCGCGCCGGATCGCGGCGCCGATGTCACGATCGAGATAACAAATGACCGGCGGCGCCTCATAGTAGCCCGGCAGATCCAGCGCATCGGCGGCGACGACGTCCAGGCCGCCCAGCCACACGCCGGTCTCGTTCTCGCTGCGCTGTGTAATGACATCCGAAAACATGTCGAACTGAGTCAGCACGACGTTGAATTTGAGACGCAGCATCGTAAACCGGCGTTGCGCCTCTTCCGGCGTCGCCGCATCGCTCGAGGGATGTTGCAGCCAGCCCAGGAATTGTTGCAACAGACGACGCAGTTCGCGGCGACCGACAATCAGGTGCCTGTCGATCGCCGACTGCGCTCGCGGAAGCAGCGCGGCTGCCGGCAACATCGTCTCCTGCAATGCGAACGACCTGACCTTCGCCAGCCGCGTCATCAGGGAGCGCGTCTCGTGCAGCAGCATTGCTCTTGTGTAGGAATCGAGTGCCATCGGTTGCTCACGCGCCTTGCAGGACGATCTTGTTGCCGCGGCGGTACCAAACCCCGCTTTGGCCGGGAGCGCCGGCAGGCGGCACAGGGGTTGAGATACTCCCCGCTTGCAGCAGGCCGGGCGCCGCCGTTCGCGCGGCCTTGACGAACGCGGACCGGGCCACCGCCCTGGGGTCCGTCCCCATCGGCGCCGAGACCGCGTTCTTGACGGTGTCGGCGGCGAGCCGAACGAACTGCTTGGTTCCTTCGAATTCGCTATCCTCCTGATTGACGCCTTCGTATTCCTGCCCGAGCGCGCTGGTCCCGAACGCGGTCAGTCCCTTGGCGATCGAGGGCCCAAGACGCCCGCCGATACGCGAGCCGATGGCATCGCTGAGGACCGGCACGGCCTGCAACGCCGCGTTCCTTGCGGAGGATTTCAGGATTCCCCCAAGTTGCTGCCCGAGAGGTGACTTGATCGCTGAGCCGAGCGCACCGCCTGCTTTCCGGATCAGATCCCCGAGAAAATGGTTGAGCTCCTGCTCGTCCCTGATTTCGAGAAGCTCGCCGGCCAGCTCCATCTGCTCGCCTTCGGTAAAGACCTCCTGCAGCTCGCCGGAAACTTCGAACTCGCCGGATTCGAATTGCCCGTACTCCATACTGGTCTCGAGCTGGGTGCGATCGATGTCATGCATGATATCCTCCGTGCTTCGCCTGGGTGCGCATCGTTGCCGGCGACTGCCGGGCAGCCGCTAGCAATTTTCGACGATGATCTTGTTCGGACCGATGCGGCGCCAGCGGCCGCTACGCGGCCGTGCGGTTCCTGCGAAACTCGATCGCATCGGCGACGTCGACGGTGGCGAACTGTTCATCAGTCCCGGCGCATGACGCTGTGCCGCCGTGGCGATGGCCGATCGCGCGATCGCAACCGGGTTGCCGCCCGGCGAGGAGGCGGCGTTCTGCACGGCTTCCGCTGCAAAGCGGGCGAACTGTTTGGCGGCTTCGAACTCCCGGTCCTCCTGACTCAATCCTTCGAGTTCCATCTCGAACAAGTTGCCGGCCATCGAACCGAGCTTGCTTCCAATTGTAGCGCCAACGGGGCCCCCGAAAAACGTACCGGCGACGCCGCCGGCAATTGGCAGCGCCTTCTTCAGCACGCCTTTCAGCATGCCCCCGACGGCCTTGCCGGCCGCCGAGCCTGCAAACGCCTTCACCTTCTTGAAGACGTTGCCGAGGAATTGATCCAGCTCCTGCTCGTCTCTCACTTCGAGCAGTTCGGCAGCGAGCTCCATGAGTTCGCCCTCGCCGACCACTTCGCCGGTGGTCTCGCCGGACCACTCGAACTGCTCGGATTCGAACATTTCCATTTCGGGGTTGTATTCGCTGAGCGGATTCTGCATTTCGTCCTCCACGGGTTGGCTAGCCGGATCCAGGAACGCGCATGCGATCCGCATGCGATCACCTTCGCGGTCCTAACAGCAACGGGCGTGCCAATCGCGAAAAGTGCGATTTTGCAGGAGTTTGAAGAGCTACGGATGTTTAGCGGGCGAAGCTCGCTTCGCGAAAAATCAAGCAGCAGACGACGCAAGCGAAGTTGTCTTCGTCCTGAAGGTCATAAGCCAAACGCTGATCCGACAATCAACGAGAACGACGTTCCCAAAAGAACAGGTTTTTGCCGGAGCGGCTTTGGCTTCTTGGGAGCGACCTGAAACGATGCGAAGAAACCGCAGGAAGACGGTTCTTACGGCCTGCTCCGAGCTCTGCCGTCAATGGGAAACCCAAGGGTGAGACGGCGGCTTCTGAATTCCGGATTTCTGTCTCAGGGCGCGGAGCCGCGTTTCGGAGAGGAACTCCTAGCGAGCATGGCCCGGCATCGGACGCTGGTAGCGCAGCCATATGACAGCGGCGGCGGCGATCAACATCAGCAGCACGGAAAACCAGTTGAGCGGATGCCAGC
>JAYSPJ010000866.1:0-5128 GCA_043722155.1 Bradyrhizobium sp. | reverse complement strand
GGCGGCCACTGCATTGTCGATGCCCATTTGGGACGAATAACCGATGCGCCGCGTTTGGCGGGGCTGTTGACCTCCATACCCGGTGTTGTCGAGCACGGGCTGTTCATCGGTCTTGCCGACACCGCCGTGCTGGCGGGCTCGCAGGGAATTCGCGTTATTGAACGGCGCTGACGCCGCAATCTCAGGAGAGTTGGAATGAAGCTTCTTTCGAAAACCTTGTCGACCACGGGCCTTGCCTTCGGTGTTGCCCTGGGCCTGGCGCTATCAGCCGTTCCGGCCGCAGCACAGCAGAAGCAGCCGGCGCCGGCCGCGCCGCTCAAGCAGGCCTCGCCGGCGGCGATCGCCGCCGCCAAGGAAATCCTGACGATGAAGAACGCCAGCGCGATGTACGCCAGCGCCGTTCCCAATCTCGTCGAGCAGACCAAGAACGCGCTGCTGCAGGCCAACCTGAACTACCAGAAGGATCTCAACGAGGTCGCCGTGGTCGTGGCGCAGAAGCTCGCCGGCCGCGAGAAGGAAATCGGCGACGGCATGGCGAACATCTACGCCAACGAGTTTTCCGAGCAGGAATTGAAGGATCTCCTCACCTTCTACAAGTCGCCGCTCGGCCAGAAGCTGCTGTCGACCGAGCCCCGCGCCATTCAGTTCAGCATGTCCTACATGAACGGCTGGGCGCAGAATTTTTCGGAAGTCGTCAACGGTGAGTTCCGCGCCGAGATGCGCAAGCGCGGCAAGCAGATCTGAGTAGCGAATAGCGAGTAGCGAATCGAACGCGCGTCGCGCGGTCGGTTTACTACTCGCCATTCGCCATTCGCTATTCGCTGGAATAGAGGGTGACATGGCTGAGTTCGACGTCGATCTGTTCGTGATCGGAGGAGGGTCCGGCGGGGTTCGCGCCGCCCGGATCGCCGCCGGCCATGGCGCGAAGGTGATGATCGCCGAAGAATACCGGATGGGCGGCACCTGCGTGATCCGCGGCTGCGTGCCGAAGAAGCTGCTGGTTTACGCCTCGCACATCCGGCACGAAATCGAGGATGCCGCCGGTTTCGGCTGGACCATTCCTCGAGCGACCTTCGACTGGCCGACCCTGATCGCCAACAAGGACCGGGAAATCGCCCGGCTGGAGGCGGCCTACACCGCCAACGTCGAGAAATCAGGCGCCCGCGTGGTCAAGACCCGCGCGGTGTTCGAGGACCCCCATACGCTGCGGCTCGCGACCGGCGAGGCCGTCACGGCCAGATACGTGCTGATCGCCACCGGCGGCGCGCCCAATCACGGCGCCGAGATTCCCGGCATCGAGCACGTGATCTCGTCCAACGAAGTGTTTCATCTGCCGCATCTGCCGAAGCGCATCGTGATCCAGGGCGGCGGCTACATCGCGCTGGAATTCGCCTGCATCTTCGCCGGCTTCGGCAGCGACGTGACGCTGATCTATCGCGGCGACAACATCCTGCGCGGTTTTGATGAGGACGTCCGTAGCCACGTGCGCAGCGAGATGGAGAAGGACGGCATCACCATTCTCACCGGCTGTACCGTCGGCAAGGTCGACAAGCACGGCCACGAATTCACCACGCATCTGTCCAACGGCTCCAGCATTGCCTCCGACCAGGTGATGTTCGCGATCGGCCGGCATCCCGCCGTCGCCAATCTCGGGCTGGAAACCACCGGCGTCGCCATCAATCCCAAAAACGGCGGCATCGCCGTCGACAGTTTTTCCAAAACCTCGGTGCCATCGATCTACGCCATCGGCGACGTCACCCACCGCACCAACCTCACGCCGGTCGCAATCCGCGAGGGCCACGCCTTCGCCGACACCGTGTTCGGCCAGCGCACGGTCGAGGTCGACCACGCCGACATTCCGACCGCGGTGTTTTCCCAGCCCGAGGTCGGCACCGTGGGTCTCACGGAAACCCAGGCCCGCGCAAAATTCAGCCACGTCGATATCTACAAGACCAGCTTCCGGCCGATGAAGGCGACGATGTCCGGCCGCGACACCCGCGTGCTGATGAAGCTCGTGGTCGACGGGTCAACCGACCGCGTCGTCGGCGCTCACATCGTCGGCGATGGCGCCGCCGAAATGGTGCAGGTGCTCGGCATCGCCGTGAAGATGAAGGCGACCAAGGCCGATTTCGACTCGACCATGGCGCTGCATCCGACCGCGGCGGAAGAACTGGTGACAATGCGGACGCCGACGGCGAGGTATGTGAGGGAGGCGGCGGAGTAGGGGGCGTGGGCGGCGGCGCTACGCTGTCTAAGATGCGAGAAGGTCGATCCGCTGAAGAGCGTTGCAGTCAAATGGGCGAACAGCTCTCTCGCTGCTCCACCAGCCAATGACTACGGCACATCACCCTTCCTGCCGCCGCCAATGCCATGCGGCCTGTTCAGAAAATAATTGCGGTTTCCGAGTGCCGCTTCCGCATATTGGTCGATCGAGACGATGATCGCCTGGACGTGGGGGTAACACCAACCCTCCCGGCAGGCCTGGTGGCGGACTTCCGCCAGCGCTTTGATCCAAGGCGGATTATCCGCGTTGTGGTCGTACCATTTGAGCGGTTCTGGCATCGGCGCGGCCTCGCTTGATCAGGTCTTCCAGTTCCGCCCGCTTGCGCGAGAGCAGCAGCTGCGCCGTCGCGCTGTCCAGGCCGGACTGATTGAGCTGGCGGATCGCCGAGCCCAGCTCGACCAGCTGCCCGCGCAGGGTCTGGATTTTCCATTGCAGGGGATCATCGCTCACGGCGGCCGGGCGCGCCTTTCAGGGGTTTTCGGCTGACGGCGCGGTAATCCAGCTTCAGCCGCTCCCCCACATCCAGCAGCCGTTCCTCGCCGCCGAGCCGGTTCCGCTCGGCGATCAGGCCGAGCATGACCACGCGCATCGCCATCAGCTGGGTCGAGGCTTCGGAACAGTCCTCGTCCCGGTTGACCTGTTTGCGTATGGTGGCCTCGGCGCTCAGCATTTCAGAGCGTAAGAAGCTGATTTTCCTGCGAATTTCGTTAAGCTTGTTGTCCATTGGGGTGCCTCGTGGGGTTGACGCCCATAGAGAACAAAATAAGAACAAACTTCAAGTTAAGATTTGCAGCCTGCCAAAAAAAACTTTGGAGTTCCCGATGCCCCGTCTCCCCGACCAGATCGACGCCCCGATGACACCAAGGCAACTGGCGACCCTGCGCAGCCTCAGCGCCGAGGCTTACCAGCCAAAACTGTTCGAGAAGAACCTGACCGCGCAGGAAGCCGAGCGGCGGATTTGCGCGCTGAAGGCGGAGATCGAGTTGGCGAATTCGTTCTGACCATTCGCATCGCGAACAGGGCCACCAACGCGCAGCGCCCCAAGCCGAATAATGCCTGGCGACGCTGCGCTAGAACCGGACAACGCAATCCCCCGGCAGCTATCCGTCTGCGCAGGGAGAGCAAAGGTTCAACGGGAGCCGGTTCTGGGTGGCGAGTTCCTGAGAAGGGCCGTCGATGGTGGCTGGCCGCGCAAGAAAGGGATGGATTGCTTCGTCGCTTCCACCATCGCTCGTTGAGCTACGCCGGACAGGTTGCTGCTCGCTGCGCTCGCGATGCATCGATATGAAATGACGCCTCTATGGCGCTGTCATGTCGCCGAAATCGCACGGCCCGCCGCGTCTGGCCGTATGAACGACGATGGTTGGGAAAATCAATCGCGTGATCGGCGCCGATCAAGTCGTTGCCTGTCCGCGACCGCTCTTACCGGGATTGGGATCAACGAACCATCACGGTTGAACATGCGTTGCAATGTACGCGCGATCGCCGCGACAATCTGGCCGCGGATGGGTCCTGGCGACGCGATGCGTTCAGTCCATCGGCGTTCAAAGCTCATCGGGTATTTTCCGCTCATTAGGTCAACCTCACTGACGCCGTCTCTTCTTGCGTGCTTTTCGTTCATCCAAATTATTAGATAGGCGTTGATTTTGATTTTGCGAGCCATGATGCAAATACCCAATGCAAGTACATTCGCTCGATGGCGCCATGGCCGGCTTTTCCGCATCGAAATAACCCAGCCGTTTTGAGCTACATCAAGGCCGTCAGGGCCGTGAGGGGCAGACTATTAGCTGATATTTCTCTGACCATGGAGAGAGCAGATGAGCCTTCCGCGATTGTGGACCACCAGCCAGGAGCTTGCATCCGACCCCTTCAGGGCCATGCGGCGCGAAATGGAAACGGCGCTTCGCGCCTTCGATCAGGGGGTGCCTTCTCCCAGCATTGGGGCGGGCGCACCGGCCATCAATGTGGCGGAAACAAAGGATGCCTTCGAAGTGACAGCCGAACTTCCCGGCGTGGACGAGAAAGATATCAAGGTCAGCCTGGACAGCAACCAGCTGGTCATCTCCGGCGAGAAAAAGGCGGAGAGCACGAAGGACGAAAAGGACTGGCATGTCGAGGAGCGGAGCTACGGCTCATTCTATCGATCGATGTCTCTGCCTTTCGAGCCGGAAGAGGGAGCCGTCGAAGCTCATTTCGACAAGGGCGTGCTGCATCTCACCATCAAGAAGCCCGCCAAGGCCGTGAAGATCGCCAAGACAATCAGTATCAAGGCGGGCGCTCCACCCAGCGCGAGTCCTGTATCGAACAAGGCCGCTGCATCGAGCAAGGTCGCTTAGTCCGGTACGGTCGTCGCACGAAACCGGAGATCTGAACCAGATAGGCCGGTTCAGGTTTCCGGATCTCATCATTCACTCTTCCGATGCCGCGGTCGAACGAGACTTCATTCCGCGGCTTGATAGTGCTTTCGGTCTCAAAGCGCTCGCCTGTTACGCTTCTGCGATATGATGAGAGCTCCGATGAAAAAGCGAGTTCGCACAACTGACGAGCCTGAGCAGAAGGCGCCACGTGCCGATAGGCCGCCGATGCAAGGATTTGTGGTGATTGTCGACGGCCACTTCAAGTCGGTGTTCGACACGGTCGAAGCCGCTGAGGCATCGGGTCGGAAACTGAAATCGACGTATCCGATGCTCCAGATCGAAATTTATGACGCCGCTACGAAGGTCCGAACCCTGTTGAGCCAGGAAACCTAGCTAGTGTCTGTCCATAAACGGAGATTTTTTGACGAGCGCGGTAACGGATGCTGTGTTTGCAAGGGTTGGCGCGGCGTTTTTTGTCGGCGGCGAC
>JAYSPJ010000865.1:0-6588 GCA_043722155.1 Bradyrhizobium sp. | reverse complement strand
ACGAAGTCGTCTGGTAGAGCCGTGAGGCGTTTCAATTCCGGCAGCGTGAACTTCCGATCCTTCTCGGGATGGATGGCGCCACTCAGTCCGTCCGGCCGTTGCCCGGAGACGGCCAGGGTTGGTGCCGGCAGGTCCCACGAACACCTTGTGAGCATGAACCTTTTGGTATTGTCCCCAATGACATGATTGAGCCGTGTCAACTTGTCTGGCCGCTTCGGCAAATGCCGGATCGCCGCGCTCAGGGAGCTAACCATCGCCGACCTGGTCCAGGGAGAGATATCTCGCTCCGTCTGGGAAAGATCCGCTAGCGCCGAGCGGATACTCACGCCGACCTGAGTGGGTGAGGGAAAGACATCCAACACGGCCTCATCGCTGTTGATGCCGATGGCCGTCCCCACGTCCTGGCGCACACCGATGATGAACAGCCGAAGGCGCTTCTGAGGCACGCCAAAATCACTGGCAGCCAAGACCGAAGAATTGACGAAGTACGCGCGGGAGCCGCCCTCCGCGTGCGGGAAACGAAGCGCCCCCAAGATCCGCTGAAAAACCTCTCCGCCCCTTGAAGCGAGGGCCGGCACGTTTTCCATGATCACGACCTTGGGCCGCGCCCGCACCGCCAAGTCGACGAAGTCGAAAGGCAGGGTGGCAATGTTGCGCTGTTTTACGTCGGAATATGGACGCAAGACGTCCTGGTCCGAGATCCCCTTGCCGGCGACGCTGAACTCGCAGCACGGCGGGGAGCCATCGAGAACGTCAAGCTCTTCTGGCTTCAGCACAGCCATGGCCAGGAAGTCGACAACGCTCTCGTCATTGCCCGAGATTTCACGAATGTCGCGCTTGTCGACCTTGCAGTCCGGGAAGTTCTTCCGATACGTCCGGGCCGCCTCCGGAACGAACTCGCTGGCACCCAGGACCACGCCTCCGGCGAGCCGATAGCCCGTGGAAGATCCACCACCACCTGCGAACGTCGAGATCACATTGAACTTGCGGGCTGCAGACGCCATCATGACGTCGGTCATCATGTAAGGTCGATAATCCCCGACCCCAGACAATCGGACGTCAGCTCTTGGTTGCGGTGGTAGAGCTTCTAGTTGTGCGGCGAACGCGTCAGGATTTGCCTCAACCTCCCGACCCCATTTTTGGCACAGCGCGGAAACGGTCGTGTACTTGGTCACGAAACGATTAATCTTGGGATCTTCTAAGAGAGTCAGAAACAGCTCATCGACCCGACCGCCTTTCTGCAGTTGCACGCCCTTCGCGATCGCTGAATCCGGCAAAGCCTTGAGATGGTCGGCCAATGCCTCCCGGACAATGGGCTTGTCGAGAGGTGACAACTCATCATGGTCGAAGCGCTCGAAATAACTCCGGATACGGTTGTCGAGATAGGGATCAAACAATCGCTTGCCGTGTTGGGTGGCCAACCTGGACGCAAACCAGTAGGTATCGGCGGAGTTGGCAGCATCGAATTGTTCGAAACACGTCTTTCGGTATTCGTCGAAATGCGCTTTCCGCTCGGTCGACTCTACGCCATCTCGAACCAGCCGAGCTTGTTCAAGAACTATTTTGCGGCCATTTCCATAATGATCGTCCGCGTTCCATCCAGTCCAGATTTCCGTCTCTCGAATTTCAGGAACGGCATAGAGAATTGGAAACGTCACTTCAAAGTGCACCTTTTTCTTGCACCGATGCTTGATGGCAAGACGAAAGAAATCTGAACGGGCTTCGGTCGTTGGCACCGTCACAACGGTTAGAGGCCAATCGAAATGCCGAGCGATCGCCTCGGTTTTCTCTCTCTCCATTGATCGGATGCCACGAAGCTCATAAGTGTAGGCATGTACCTTCTTGCCCACTTCTTCGCAGGCGATTCCAACCGACACGCTGTCAATCCCGGCCGAAAGCAACAGCCCGACATTGCTCGCGCTACTCCTCGCCTCGATCGCTCCACAGAGCAAGTGCAACAGCTCACTCATCGGCGTGCCTCCAATTGGCCTCGCCAACAATCGAAGACCAACCCTCAGTCTCGGCAGACGCGAAGACATGGAGCTTGTTCACGGCATCCGGAACAAGCCGGGCTACGATCGAATTGGCGTCAATGGGCTCCCCGATGGAAGGCCATGCAAAGTCCTCTGGCAGATCAAAGCGCGGTTGCCCGCGAACGGCGACGATGACAATTTCGGCATTCGTCACGTCTCGGCCGTTAGGGTCCTGCGCAAGGATAATGCGGGAGGGTTGCTCAAAGCCGCAGTGGGAGAGAAATTCGTTGGCGACGATCGGAAGGTCGAGAAGCCGCGCGATGGTTATTGCCACGGCGTCTGCGGCGATGCGCTCATGCACCTGCAAACATGGCGGGCGCTCATCCGCGTACTCGTCGTTGAGCCGTCGAATGTCGCCACGATCCGGCTCCAAGAAGACTAAGTCATAGGCATGCGCTATCCCTTCGGCGCCGATCGCACCCTCGCAAGCGCGGTCAGGAGTCGACGCGCCGTGAGTTGAACCGTGCTTCGTTTCCTTCGCCTGTTTTGCTAGCTTGGTTTGACCTCCAACAAAGTCCCTTGAAAGAGTGCCTTCACCCTTAAAAATGTTGATGATCTGTTCGGCTCGAGCCTCATCATCGCCCTCAAGCGAATTGTAAAGAACGCACACTTGGTGCATCAGGGAGTAACTCGGCGAGAGATGCCGAAAGATGTCTTCCCTAAGCAGAAATTTGGCGTGGTCGCCGATCTTGCGCAGCTTGGACAGCTTAGGGGATGTAAGTTTCATCCGCGCCTCAGCCTGGGAAATGACGTTTCCGTCGACCAGGACTCCCAGAAACTGATCGATCGAATCGCGATCCTTTTCGTATCGGCGAACAGTACTGGCGACCACGGTGCAGGCCTTGATGATGGCTCTCGCGCCGGATTGCAGACCCTTCACGACCCGGTTGCCGTCTCGGGCCGGGTCACTTTCACAATGTGAAAGTTGATCCTCTATATCGTCGGGTACGGTGGATGCCCGGGCAGCTTCGAAAGCGATCACATTGCCGACGTGCCTGCCTTCGAAGGTTTCGATGTTCTGATCAGTCATCATCGTGCCCTCTTTGCAGGAGCACGAAGCGCAGATGGATCGGTGCCGTTAAATCCGCCGCCCGAGCCGTTCATGCCAGATTCGACGAGGCGAACGATGTCATCGTTCCGCCAAGCTGTGATGCGAGGCCCTAATTTGACTGGGGTTGGGAAGCGACCGGACTTGACTCCCGCCCACCACGTTGAGCGAGAGACCGGTATGGGACCGCTTGGTCCAATGATGGAATGGAGACGCCGAAGTCCGCGCTCAGAAATAGATGATGTCATTGATAATACTCCGCTTTACCGCCGGAATGGCTGGCTTATGCACGGAGTATCGGTGACTTTTGGCCCAGATTTTCTAAGTAGCGGCTAATTGGAAATCTTATTCCAAAAGCTCGCGCGCTTCCACGAGCCGCTCCTCAATTGTGCGGGCTGACAGGTTTATTTTCTTGTTGTGTAGTTCGGATGCCCTCGAAAACAGAATGCCCTCAAGAGCTGTTGACAGCGCTGCCGGTTCTTTCTTGTCCAGTTTTGTGTGTACCAGGATCGCGCCGAGCACTTTAATAAGGTTATTGTCAAATCGCTTTTGCTGGGACCCTGCCTTCGTATCCTGTTTTGAATCGAAGGCCTTACGCTCAGAATCCACGGTCTCCAAATCCGCTACAACGAACCTCGCAATAGTAAACCCCAAACGCTTCCCCCAATCGATGTACATGGCCGGTGGGAAGGGATCCGGCAAGACGCCTTTGCTTTGTGCATCCTCTATTAGCAGGCGACGCTCAGTTATTGCGTCCCAGAGTTCATTATGCTTCTTAAATTGTTGCTCATCCAAGTCGTCGTCGGATGGGACATATTTGTCGCGATCCACAACCTTGTCTGGGTTGCGGCCGTACGAAATCAGAGACGCGTCATTTGCGTTCCAAAAATAATTGTTCCTGTGCCAAGTGATGTCGACGGCAAAGTGTTTATTTCGAATGTCTGCCTCGTCGAGGTCTGTTCCCTCATAAATCGAGACGATTCTCGTGTTGTCGTTGATATACTCCCACATCCACATTTCGGAGTCATACCAGTAATCAGGGTGGGGTTCATACATTGACATCGTCTCCGCTAATATATCGATCCCAAGCTTGCATTAGCTCTCGCCGCTTTTCAAACAGATCACCGCGACGGTACGCGGCCTCCGTCTTATCCTTGATCGAGTGCGCGAGCGCCATTTCGCAGACCTCTCTCGGAAAGTTTGTGCATTCCGATGCCCAATCGCGGAACGCCGACCGAAATCCATGGCCCGTGAACTGCGCACCCATTCGCCGAAGAATCATCAAGAATACCATGTTGGACATCGGTGCGCCCGCCGTTCGTCCGGGAAAAACAAAGTCCCCTCCATCGGAGCTGGCCTTAGCCCTGCGCAACAAATCCACGGCGCGTGACGTGAGCGGGACCCTATGATCACGGCCGGCCTTCATTCGCGAAGCCGGAATAGTCCAGATATTCTGCTCGAAATTAACCTCCGTCCACCGTGCGCCCAATACCTCGTTGGTGCGGGTCGCCGTCAGGATAAGCAATTCAAACGCCAGGAGTGCGAACTCGCTAGCGCTAACGGCCTGCAGGTCGCTGATAAACTTGGGGACCTCAACATAAGGTATGGCGACGAAATGCTTCTTCCGGTCGGGCTGGCGCGGCAATCCCTTCCCGACCCCTGCTGCTGGATTGTCACCCGTGCGGAATCCCGCTGCCTTCGCCCAATCAAGCACGGTTGCGATCCGCTGGCGGACGCGAGAAGCCGTCTCCGGCTTGGCGAGCCAGATCGGCGAGAGCGCTCGAAGGACGTCAGGGGTGTCTACCTCATCGACCCTTGTCTCTCCCATCACGGGAAACACATAGGTCGTCAGGGTGTTGATCCACTGAGATGCGTGCTTTTCATTGCGCCAGGCACCCTTATGCTGCGCGAGGGCGCTACGGGCGGCGTCGGCGAACGTCGGAACGGCAACATTTGCCTTTCGTCGGGCCTCCAGTGGGTTGCCGCCTTCCCGAGCCAGTTTGCGATATTCGATCGCCTTCTCTCGCGCCTCGGCGAGCGAGACCAGTCGAAGGCCGCCGAGGCCGATGTCGCGGCGCCTTCCGCTCACGACGGTGCGGAGCACCCACCGTTTTGCGCCGGACGGGTCCACGATCAGGTAAAGTCCGTTACCATCGCCGTACCTTCCGGGAGATTTTATGGAGTTGATCCGAACCGCCGATAGAGCCTTTTGGGGATGTCTGACGGGTTGCTTCATACCACAATACATACCACAAAAAATCTCGCATGTGGTCGTATTTCCTAAAACACTGGTGGACTATGATTAGTCATAAGCTATTGTGATTATTTGATAAAATGGATATGGTTGGATCTAGTAGGACGCTAACGAGGAGGACACTCTCTCCGCCACTCCACTGCGCCCGGACGTCAGTTTGGTCGGACCTTCTTGGGGCAACCTGTCAGTGGACCAGCACCGCAATCTCGCTGCGCTCGATAAGCTCAAGATGCGCCTCCAGGCGTTGCGCGCCAAGACCATCGACAACGGTTGCACCGAAGACGAGGCGCTGTCCGCCGCCGCCAAAGTCGCCGAGCTGCTCGATCGCTACGACCTGTCGCTGACCGACATCGACATTCGCGAGGCGCCTTGCGAGCGGCGCGCGTATGAGACCCACCGCAAGAAGCGAATTCCGCTCGACGACTGCATCGGCGCCGTCGCGAATTTTTGCGACTGCCGGGTCTGGCGCGAGAAGAATCAGGCGGGCGAGAGCCGTTATGTCTTCTTCGGCCTTCGCTCGGATATCGAAGTCGCGCACTATTTGACCGAACTGATCGATACCGCGGTCCGCTCCGAGCTCGGCCGCTACAAGACCACACCCGGCTATGGGCGGTTCCGGCACAATGAGCGGCATCTGGCCAACGCCTCGTTTGCGCTGGGGATGGTCGCGTCCATAGCGGACAAGCTGACGGCGATGAAGGCCGGCCGCGATGTGGTGAACCGCGGCACCGGGCGCGGGCTTGTCGTCCTCAAGGCTTCGATCGTCGATACCGAATTCGGCAAGCTCGACTTGAATTTACGGGCGGCGCGCGGTACCGGCCGCAGGGTGTCGCTGACGGCCTATGAAGCCGGCGGCGTCGCCGGAGCGTCGTTGGCCATCAATCCCGCGATCGGAGAACAGGTGAATTCAGCGCCGCCGAAAGGCGGCCGCCAAAGGCGTGCGCAAGGAGCGACGGCCAAGGGGTAAGCTGCGCACCGCGGCTTCCGAGGTCAGTTGGACAAGAATAATGGACGCATTGAATTCCCAATCGGGGCTCAAGCCGGAAGCACCGGAAACTGATCTGGCGCAGGGCCTCGACCGACGCGCACATCGCAATCTCCTGCTCCTCGCATGCTGTCAGGCGGTCGGCCAATCCTGTAACACCATGATGTTTGCGGCGACGGGACTGTCCGTCATCACCTTCTATCATCGGCCCGATCTTGCCAACCTGCCGGTCACGATGCAGCACATCGGCGTGATGATCTGGGTGTTC
>JAYSPJ010000864.1:0-4586 GCA_043722155.1 Bradyrhizobium sp. | reverse complement strand
CATGGCCCTTGGTCATGCCGAGGTCGGCGCGGTTGAGGCCGCAGGCATGAACCTTGACCAGCACCTGGGTGCCCTTCGGCGCAGGCTTGGCGACATCGGCGATGGCAGCGCCATCGGCACCGTAGACATAGGCCTTCATGGATAGCTCTTTCGTTGGGGTCGTGCGGACGGATTATTCCGCGGCCTGGCGGCGGCTGCCGGACATCATGCCTTCGAGCCGGTCCTGAATGATGGCTTCGGCGTCGCGCATGATGCGCGACACCAGTTCGGCGCAGGTCGGGATATCGTGGATCAGGCCCTGCACCTGTCCGGCCGACCAGATACCTTCATCGGCATCGCCGGTGGCATAGACCATCTTGCCGCGCGCTCCGGCGACGAGCTCGCGGACATCCTCGAATTTGGCGCCTGCCTTTTCCATCTCGACGACCTTGGTGCTGATGGCGTTCCTGGCGACGCGGGAGGTGTTGCGCATCGTGCGGAAGATCAGCTCGGTCTCGCGCTCGTCGTTGGCGACGATACGCTCCTTCACCAGCTGATGGATCGGGCTCTCCCTGGTGCACATGAAGCGCGTGCCCATGTTGATGCCCTCGGCGCCGAGCGCCAGCGCTGCGACCAGGCCGCGGCCGTCGGCGAAACCGCCCGAAGCGATCATCGGAATTTTCACCTTGTCGGCGGCCGCCGGAATCAGGATCAGGCCGGGGGTGTCGTCCTCACCGGGATGCCCGGCGCACTCGAACCCGTCGATCGAGATGGCGTCGACGCCCATCCGCTCCGCCGACAGCGCGTGGCGGACGCTGGTGCATTTGTGCAGCACGATGACGCCGTGCTTCTTGAATTCGGTGACGTGTTCCTGCGGCTTGTTGCCGGCGGTCTCGACGACCTTGATGCCGCTTTCGATGATGGCCTGCCGATACTCCGCGTAAGGCGGCGGCTTGATCGAGGGCAGGATGGTGAGGTTGACGCCGAACGGCTTGTCGGTGAGGTCGCGGCAGCGGGCGATTTCCTTGACGAGATCGTCCGGCGTCGGCTGCGTCAGCGCGGTGATCAGGCCAAGCGCGCCGGCATTGGCGACCGCCGCCACCAGTTCCGCGCGCCCCACCCACTGCATGCCGCCCTGCACGATCGGGTGTTCGACGCCGACGAGTTCGGTAAATCGCGTTTTGATCATGACTGGCCCTCTGTTTCCCCGGCGCGGGCGACCCGCGCGCTCGTTTTTTGGAATTCGAAGGGCAGGATGACGTTATGCCCGGCAAATGTCTACCGGGCAGGCGAGCCGTGGAAACAACGCAATCATGCAAAGACGGGGTTTCTGTTTCCGCCGGACGGACAATTCCTCATGCAGTCCGGCGAATGTCGCGCGCTGCTAACCAGGCAGATCGAAGCCGTCCGAAGAGGATATCAGGCAGCGAAGACGGTTTGCGTGGCCATGGCCTCGTCGTCGAACGCGGTAGAAATATCGCGGATGCTGATGACGCCGATCAGGCTGTAATTGTCGATCACGGGCAGATGGCGGATATGCTGCTTGTTCATGAGATGACGAACGTGCTCGAGCGTATCGGTGGCGCTGCATGACACCAGTTGCTGCACCGAAATCAGCTGCGAAACTTTCAGATTGACGCCGGCCGCGCCGTGCTCGGCAATGGCGCGAACGACATCGCGTTCGGTGAACATGCCGACCGCCGTATTGCCCTCGGTCCGGACCACGTCCTTGACCACGAGCGCGCTGATGTTGCTGGCGCGCATGAGCTGGGCGGCAATAGCTACGGTTTCGTTCATCCGAACCGTCGCCACACGCGCCGTTTTCTTGCGCAGGACGTCTCCGACTTGCATCGCAACCTCCTTCAGATAGCTGCCCGACTTCAATGATAGCTTAGAATTGGTATACATTATGCCAATTGTCAACGTGAAATCATGCGGCCGGCGATGGTAAAACAAGAAGAAAAGTCAGGTTTACTGACGTTTTTCGACCTGATCTCGCCCCAGGCGATATCTCTGGCGCCTCCGCGGAGGCCGCGGGAAGTCCCTCAGGTATACCAGTCACGGTGACCAAAACGCAGCGGGCGCCCATTGGGAATGAGCGCCCGTTTCGCGATGGACGGTGCCGGTCTAGAAGTTCGCTTGCGCCTGGGCCACCACGCGCTTGCGCCATGGCTTGAGAACCACGATGGCGAGCAGTGAAGCCAGGATGTTGGCGCCGGCGGCGATGATGAAGACGAGGTCCCAGGTGCCCGACGACTGCTGCATGTAGTTGGCGACGGGTACCAGCAGGGCTGCGGTGCCTTTGGCCGTGTAGAGCAGGCCGGCGTTGGTGGTTGCGAATTTGGCGCCGAAGGTGTCGGTGCAGGTCGAGGGAAACAGCGAGTAGATCTCGCCCCATGCAAAAAACACGAAGCCCGACAGCAGCACGAACCAGATCGGATCGTGGCCGAACATGTACAGCGCCCAGATGCCGAGGCCTTCCATGCCGAAGGCGATGAACATGGTGTTCTCGCGGCCGATCATGTCGGAGACCCATCCGAAGAAGGGCCTCGTCAGACCGTTGAGAACACGGTCGATGGTCGCGGCAAACGTCACGGCCGTCATCGTCACGGCCATCAGCGTGACCGGCACGCTGTCGACCTTCCAGTCGACTGCGATCGGTTTCAGGTTGGCGGTGACCATCAATCCGCCGGCGCCAACGATCACGAACATGAAATACATCAGCCAGAAGATCGGGTGGCGAATGACTTCCGTCGGCGCGTAATTGCGGCGGGTCTGAATGACATTGGCGTTCTGGGTGACGGCGGGCACCTGTCCCGGTTTCGGCGAGAACAGGAAGAAGGCGAGGATCACGATGATGATGCCCTGTCCAAGGCCGAAATAAAGGAAGGTGGCCTGGAAGCCGGAATCCTTGATCATCGCCTGGATCGGCGCGACCGTGAGCGCGGAGCCGGCGCCAAATCCCGCCGCGGTGATGCCGGCGGCGAGGCCGCGCTTGTCGGGAAACCACTTCAGCGCGTTGCCGACGCAGGTGCCATAGACGCCGCCGGCGCCGATGCCGGCGACGATCATTCCGAGATAGAAGCCGTTGAGCGAGGTGGCTTCGGCATTGATGGCCCAGCCGATGGCGCAGAGCAGGCCGCCGATCAGCACCACGAGGCGCGGGCCGTATTTATCCACGAACCAGCCTTCGACCGGCACCAGCCAGGTTTCGAACAGCACGAACAGCGTGAAGGCCCACTGGATCGAGGCGCGATCCCATCCGAATTTTTTCTGGATGTCGGGGACGAAGAACGTCCAGCCATATTGGTAGTTGGCGATCATCACCATGGCCCCGACGCCGATGGCCAATTGGGTCCAGCGATAGGCATCGCTGACCCTGCCCACTGCGGGGGAGGGGGTCACTGCGTGAACCGTATCTGTCATTCATTTTCTCCCAGGCACTGCTGTTCTATTCGAAGCCGACAGCTCTGGGAGCACTTTGGTATATGATATGCCAGTAGACAAGCGGAATCTTGACAAGTTGTCGCAGGGAACCGAAAAACGGAGCGCAAAAAAGCCGGCCCCGGATGAGGCCGGCTAACCGCTTCCGCGGACCGCGGATCTCAGGGGATGAAGGCTCCCGGACCGGATCAGGCGGCAGCAGTTCGGGTTCGCAACCGGGTGAAAACTTCCTGGATCGCGGACCAGAACAACGCGATCAGGCCCAGCACCATGATCGTAGAGACCAGCGCGTTCGAGAAGAAGATGCCGAGCGAGCCCTGCGAGCCCAGCAGCGACTGCCGGAACGCCTCTTCCGCCTTGTCGCCGAGCACGATGGCCAGCACCAGCGGGGCGAGGGGGTAATTGGACTTCTTGAGCACATAGCCGACCACGCCGAACACCAGCATCAGCATCACATCGAAGGTGCTCGAGTGCACCGAGTAGGCGCCGATCGCGCACAGCACCAGAATCAGCGGCGCGATGATGCTGAACGGCACCCGCAGAATGGCCGCGAAGATCGGTACGCAGGTGAGCACGACGATGAGGCCGAACAGATTGCCGAGATACATCGAGGCGATCAGACCCCAGACGAATTCCTTCTGCTCGACGAACAGCATCGGGCCGGGCTGCAGGCCCCAGATCAGCAGGCCGCCGAGCAGCACGGCCGCCGTCGGCGAGCCGGGCACGCCGAGCGAAAGCATCGGCAGCAATGCCGCGGTACCGGCGGCATGCGCCGCGGTCTCCGGCGCAATCACGCCTTCGATCTCGCCCTTGCCGAAATTGTTGCCGTTCTTCGAGACCCGCTTGGCGATGCCGTAACTCATGAACGACGCGGGGGTGGCGCCTGCCGGGGTGATGCCCATCCAGCAGCCGATGAAGCAGGAGCGCAGCATGGTCAGCCAATACCGCGGCAGGCTCTTCCAGGTCTGCAACACGACCCGCAAATCGATCTTCGCCTTGCCGCCCCGGAAGCTCAATCCTTCTTCCATCGTAATGAGGATTTCACCGATGCCGAACAGGCCGATGACGGCGATCAGGAAGTCGAATCCGTTGAGCAGTTCGGTGAACCCGAAGGTCAGGCGCAACTGTCCGGTGATGGAGTCGAGGCCGACGGCGGCCAGTGC
>JAYSPJ010000863.1:0-5216 GCA_043722155.1 Bradyrhizobium sp. | reverse complement strand
CCGGCGCCGTGCGCCGGGCGAGTTGCTCATCCTTCGTGTGGTCGACCGGCGACAATCTGCGCAACAATCCCACGCTCGGCGCGCCGCTCGAGGTGCACGGACTGCAGGGCAATTCCGTCACGCTGGTGCGGCCGCAGAACGCGCCGCCGAGCGCCAGCTATTTCGCCGACTATGACGGCGTGTTCGGCGATCCCGAGCGCGCCGGCCATATCGGCGATGTCGAGATCTGGCAGCCCTGTGAGCGTGCGGCCGGGCTTCCCGCAGACATGGGTGACCTCGGCATGTTCGGCTTCTGGGGTGGCGCGGCCTATTGGCCACTGCCGCCGGACTGGATTCCGCCGCCGCCGCCACCGCCGCCTTTCAATCTGAGGCTGAACAAGAGCGCGCACTCGAACTCGTGCGTTCATATGGGGGGCGGCTTCTGGTGCCTGTTCACGGTTCGCGTCACCAACACCGGCCCGGGCGACTATTTCGGTCCGGTCGTGGTTCATGATGCGGTGGCTGGGGTGCCGCCCGGCACGGTGCATGGCCTGCCGCCATGGGCCTGCGTGCCGGCCGGCCCGGGGGGCGTAACCTGTACGCATCCACCGGTGCTGCTGCATCCCGGCGACAGCGTCGACCTGCTGATCTCGGTGCACCTGCCGGGCAATTTCCCGAGGTGCTCGATCAACAACAACGCAAACCTGGTGTGGCTGCCCGGCGGCGGCGACATCAACCCGGGAGACGATGCCGACAGCGACAGCATGGCCGTGCCCGGTCCGAACTGCGGAGGAACCAACCTGCGCATGGAGAAGGCGGGGATGAACTGCACCGCCATCGACGGCTGGGCTGACTGCCGCTTCGTCGTCATCGTTCACAACACGGGCCCGGGCGCCTATTCCGGAAACGTCACCGTGACCGATACGGTGCCGGCTGGAACGGTGGCAACCTTCGGTGCGCCGTGGATCTGCGGCGGCGGGCCGCCGACCTACACCTGCACGCTTCCCGGCGCGAACATACCGCCAGGCGGTGTCGTGCATATGGAGGTGCACGTTCGGATGCCGCTGGCGGCGGCCGCCCATGTCCCGGGCTGCCAGGTGCGGAACGAGTCCCGCATCACCGTCGCGGCCGGCGGAAGCGTGCAGAACAGCAACGCCGGCGATGACGTGGCTTCGGCGACGCTGAATCTGCCGCCGAACATCTGTCCGCTGTTGATCTCGCCGGTGGCGGCGCCACCGCCGCCACCGCCGCCACCGCCGCCACCACCGCCGCCTTCGCCGACGACGTGTCCACCTGGTTTCGTCGCCAAGGGCATGACGTGCGAACCGCGGCAGCCGCCGGCCTGTCCGGGTGGCTGGACGATATCCCCCGTGCCGGGTGTCTGCTGTCCGCCCGGTCGACCCTGGACCGGTCGGCAGTGCGGTGACCGGCCGCTGCCACCACCGCCGACCCTGTGCAAGGAGGGGTGGACTCCGACTCCGATCGTCGGCATGTGCTGCCCGCCCGGACAACCCTGGACTGGCAAGCGCTGCGGTCGCGACGAGCCTCCTCCCTCCGGACGATGCCAGCCCGGCTGGACTCCGACGCCGATCGCTGGGATGTGCTGCCCGCCAGGACAGCCTTGGAGCGGCAAGCGTTGTGGCCGGGACGAGCCGCCACCGCGCGTCTGCCCGTCGGGCATGGTCGGCACGCCGCCGAACTGCATCGAGCGTCGATGTCCGCCCGGAACGGTAGGCACGCCGCCGAGATGTCGGGAGATCGAGCGTCGGTGCCCGCCCGGAATGGTAGGCACACCGCCGAACTGCCGGCGGATCGAGCGTCGGTGCCCGCCGGGAATGGAAGGCACGCCGCCGGACTGCCAGCGGGTCGAGCGTCACTGCCCAAGCGGTACGACGGGAACACCGCCGAACTGCCGGCCGATACTCATCAGGGAGCCCGCCGCTGACCGCGAGATCAAACGCTTGGTTCGATAGCGGACAACAAACGTTCCTCGTGCCGGCCCTTTGGCCGGCACGATATTGAAGCCGCCCGCCACTGCAAAACAAAAATACCCGGCGATCGCTCGCCGGGCATCTTGTTCGCGTAACGCCGTAACGTCAGCTCAGTTCTTCTTCACCAGCGGGCAGACGCTCTTGTCCAGCGGAATGAAGGCTTCCTCCGCCGGGATGGTGGCGACCAGCTTGTAATAGTCCCACGGAGCTTTTGACTCCGCCGGCTTCTTCACCTCGAACAGATAGGCCGGGTGAATCTTGCGACCGTCGGCGCGGATCGAGCCCTTGCCGAACAGGTCGTCGTCGGTCGGCATTTCCTTCATCTTGGCCACCACCGCGCGGCCGTCATGCGGGTTGCCGCCGAGAGCTTCCAGCGCCTTGAAGTAATGGATCAGCGAGGAATAGACGCCGGCCTGAACCATGGTCGGCGGACCCTTCTTGTATTTTTCGTTGAAGCGCTTGGTGAAGGCGCGGGTCTTGTCGTTGGCATCCCAGTAGAACGTCTCGGTAAAGTTCAGGCCCTGCGCGACCTTGAGCCCGAGCGCGTGGACGTCGGTGATGAACAGCAGCATTCCCGCCAGCTTCTGGCCGCCGGTGACGATGCCGAACTCCGCCGCCTGCTTGATCGCATTGGTGGTGTCGCCGCCGGCGTTGGCGAGACCGATGATCTTGGCCTTGGAGCTCTGTGCCTGCAGCAGGAACGAGGAGAAGTCGGCATTGTTCAGCGGATGCCTGACGTTGCCGAGCACCTTGCCGCCATTGGCCGTGACCACCGCCGCGGTATCGCGTTCCAGCGCGTGACCGAACGCATAGTCCGCGGTCAGGAAGAACCAGCTGTCGCCGCCGGATTTCACCAGCGCCTTGCCGGTGCCGTTGGCGAGCATCCAGGTATCGTAGACCCAGTGCACCGTGTTTGGCGAGCACTGCGCGCCGGTGAGATCCGACGATGCCGAACCGGAGTTCAGGTTGACGACGTTCTTGTCCTTGGCAAGGTTGGAGATCGCAAGGCCGACGCCGGAACTGGCGAGATCGACGAACACATCGACCTTCTCGACATCGATCCACTGCTTGCCGATGTTGACGCCGACATCGGGCTTGTTCTGATGATCCGCCGAGATCAGGTCGATCTTCCAGCCCTTGGCGAGCAGCCCGGAATCCTCGATCGCCATCTGGGCCGCGGCCGACGAGCCGGGACCGCCGATATCGGCATAGAGGCCGGACTGGTCGCCGAGGCTGCCGACCCTGACGACCTTATCGAGCTTGGCTTGCGCGAACGCACTGCCGGCAAACACCAGGCTCGTGGTCAGCACCAGGGCAGCCATCGATCGTTTCTTCATTCTTCCTCCAAAAGTGGTTTGAAATTCACGCGGGCATTATGCCGTGCATTCCGCCGGCCGCATAGCCGCCCGCGAAAACACGGTCCGCGCGGTCGGAATATTTCATGTGGCGGAGAATTGGCGGCGCGCGCCGGTCGTCTCAGGGCCAGAAATAGCGCAGGCCGGCATAGACGACGATGAGGCAGATGAAAATCAGCGCCACGGGAAGCCGGGGTTTTGCTGGCGGACCGCCGGCGGCTTTGGGCGGCTGCGGCGCCGGCCGCTTGAAGGCCGTGACGTTATCCGTCACCGGACCGTTCGACTGGGCCCTGACATCGGGTGGTACGCCGGCCCCGCCCATCTCGCCGTAATAGCTGCGGTAAATGAGATGGATGGTGGCCTCCGACGCCTCGGGTTCCGCCATCTTCTCGAGCAGGGCCTTGTAGTCGGCGAGAAAGTTCTGGGCTTCCGCCGGCAAAGAGGAGGTGCCGTTCAGCTTGGCCAGCATCTTCCAGGTAGCAAAGTCCGCGCGCGCCCTGGTATCGGCACGTCGCGCGATCAGCATGTCGGCAGCTTTAATCAAAATGGCCTCAGGCCTCGCCGGCGTTGATTGGAGCCTACTTGGAGCTTTCCCGGAGTTTAGACTACATATTGCCGGTCAATACGAGAAGTAAACGGATTACAGCGCCGGTCGATGTCCGCAGCATCGCCGAAATGACATCGAGATTTAGACCGAACTGGGTACCTGCCAGCGGCAGAACGATCAGAATCCCGATCAGGATCAGCATGCCATAGGGCTCCAGTCGGGAAAGCGGGTAGGCCAGCACGTTGGGCAGCAGCCCGATAGCGACCCGCCCGCCGTCCAGGGGAGGGATCGGCAGCATGTTGAAGACCGCCAGCACGACATTGATGATGAGCGCGTTTTTGAGGTTGTCGGCCAGCCATTGCGCGGAACCCGCGGGCGCGAAGGGCAGGGCATGGAACGCCAGCGCGGCGGATAAGGCGATGGCGATATTGGTGGCGGGCCCCGCCAGCGCCACACCGACCATGCCGAGCCGGGGATGGTCCAGATTGCGGAAATTCACCGGCACCGGCCGGGCGTAGCCGAACAGGAACGGGGCGTGGGACAAGAGCAGGATTCCCGGCAACATCACCGTGCCGAAGGGATCGATGTGTCTGAAGGGGTTGAAACTGACGCGGCCGAGGTCGAAGGCGGTGTTGTCGCCGAGGCGGTGCGCGACAAAGGCGTGGGCGGCCTCGTGAAAGGTGATGGCGATGATCAGCGGCAGGACCCAGACCGAGACGTCGTAAAGGGAGATGTTCAATGGATGTCCTGTTTCATTGACTCAGGCCCTCATGGTGAGGAGGCGCTGTTGCGCCGTCTCGAACCATGAGGTCACCATGCAATCTCATCCATCGAGACGCGGCGAAGACGCCGCCCTCAGGATGAGGCATCACGCACTGTAGCACGAGGTATCATTGCGGAACCGTTCCCGGATATTGCGGCAGCCCGTCGTCGAACTTCACCCAGTCCATTTTTTCCGAAACCCAGATGTGTTCGGTCGGCGCAAAGGCGTTGCGGTCGTCAAATACTGCCAGTGCCACGCCTGCCGCGGTCCCGTTCTTTCGCCAGGCAAACAGCCGCGTGCCGCAGGCCGTGCAAAAGACCCTGTCGAGCGCTTCCGATGAGGCATACCGCGTGGTTTCGCCTTCGACCGACAGCTGGTCTCGGGCGAACAGCGCCCGTGCGAAAAACGGCGAACCCATCGCCTTCTGGCAGTTGCGGCAATGGCAGATGCGGACGTTGAGCGGCTCGCCCTCGCACCGGAATCTGACCGCGCCGCACAGGCATCCGCCTTCTCGTGTCATCACATCCTCGCTGACCAATTGTCGTCATTGCGAGGAGCGAAGCGAAGCAATCCAGCTTTGC
>JAYSPJ010000862.1:0-6271 GCA_043722155.1 Bradyrhizobium sp. | reverse complement strand
TGTCCGGAGACCGCCGCCGGGCATTGATTTGGCGCAACGGAAGCTCATGACCAGCCCCGGCACGTGCATTTCCGGCGCCCCCGGCACGGCCTTTTCCGGGCTTTTTCCCGCCCGATCAGGCCCTTGCAGGGCCGTTGCCCCTGCCCGGCCAATCGGCTAAATGAACCCTCACGCACCCGTAGCTCAGCTGGATAGAGCGTTGCCCTCCGAAGGCAAAGGTCACACGTTCGAATTGTGTCGGGTGCGCCAGCAAGGATCGCCGGCGTTTGCGGACCGACAGAAAGCAAAACCCATATGAGCGAGCGACTTGAGACGCTGAAGAAGGCGCGGGAGCGAATGGCCGACGACCGCGACGCCTTTGCCAAGACGCTGGCCGCGCCGTTCGATCGCGACAAGGCGGAGCGGGCGCGGATCAAATTCATCGAAACCCAGGTCTTGATCGACGCGATCGATCGCGCCATCGACGGCGAGCAGGCCGGACCGGCTACCGCCGCGTAAGCGCGCGCCGCTGCCTCATTTCGACGCGTTTTCTTCGGGTGGGCCGGCGTCTCTTTCGCCCTGAAGCGCCGTCGCGCCCTAAAGCGTCTTCTCGCCCCAAAGCGCGCTGGGATTCCGCGGGGCCGCATCGCGGGATCGCGCGATCCGGTTCTTGAACCGATGGCCGATCACGATCAGCGTGCCTTGCGGAGGTCCTGGCGCCTCGGCGATGTCAGCCGGAAGCCGGCTCGGAACCGGCGGCTGGTTGTCCTGGGTGACAGCTTCAAGCGCGTCGAGGAATTTCCTGCCGGCGACGGTGATCTGCCATCCCTCGTCGAGGCGCTGCACGTAACCGCAACCGAAAATATCGATGGCGGCAACGCGCGCGGCCAGACGCTTGATCCGCGCGTTCCACTCCGCGCCGCTGGCCGAGAGAATCGCGATGTCTCTGTTGAGTGAAGCGAGCGTGGCTCGACCGCTGTCGTGACTCGCCAAGACCTTCAGAATGGCAACCTGTAAACTCACGCGAACGCCTTGGACCGTAACGGTTCTTGTTTTTATGCGCAGTCGTTGACGCCGATTAGCTCGCCATCGACGCGGTCGTCCAGCGCAGCCGGGCAGTTATCCGCAGCCTTGAGAATTCCGCGCAGCGGTACGGGCTGGCGGGCTCCGGGATTTCGTCGCTATACTCAACCATATGGTTTAGTAAGTGCGATGGCCTTTCACGAATTGGCGAGCGCGAGGTTTCGTCCTGTCATGCGCCGTCACTAGGTCTCGCCGCCGGCGAGCCCGGTGACGCGCAACGGCAACTATCCCCGGACTTCAATGATCCCGGTAGGTCCGCCCGCGCTGCTGCTGGCCGAAGGCGACGCGCGGGTTGACGTTGCAGTAAAGGCCGCGCCCGGAGGCGCTCGCCATGCATTGGGCATAGGTCTGGTAGGAACAGTCGCCGGGAATGCCGACGCCCCTGCCCTGAACGCAGTAGGGATAATCGTAGGCCGCGGCAGAAGCCGAGCCGGCGAAGGTGGCGGCGCCAGCCGCCAGCACAGCTAACACTGCCATTGTTGGATTGCGCATGATTCGGTCTCCTGGTCTGGTTGCGTCGCCGCCTGGAAAACCATGGCAGGCGCACAATGTTCCGTGACGCAGATCACTCGACCTTGATGCCGGCAGCCTTGACCACCTTCTCCCATTTTTCGGTTTCCGCCACGATCATCTTGCCGAAAGCCTCCGGCGGTCCGGGCAGCGGCTCGCCGCCGAGATCGATCAGCTTGGCCCTGATCGCGGGTTCCGCGAGCACCGCGTTGAACTCCTTGTTCAGCTTCTCGATGATTTCCTTCGGTGTGTTCTTCGGCGCCCCCGCGCCGAACAGCGCGCTGGCCTCGAAGCCCGGAATGGTGTCGGCGAGAACAGGCACGTCAGGCAACAGCGAGGAACGCGCCGTCGAGGTCACCGCCAGCGCACGCAAGGAACCGGCGCGGACATGCTGCAGGATCGAGGGCATGTTGTCGAAGATCAGCTGGACCTGGCCGCCGAGCATGTCGGTGATCGCGGGTGCTGCGCCCCGGTAGGGAATATGCTGCATCTTGACGCCCGACATCATCATGAACATTTCGCCGGACAGATGCACCGAGGTACCGTTGCCCGACGACGCCAAATTCACCTTGCCCGGGTTGGCCTTCACATAGGCGATGAATTCGGCCACCGTCTGGGCCGGCACGTCCTTGGCGACCGTCATGACGTTCGGCACGCGATTGAACGCCGCGATCGGCGCGATGTCGCGAACGACGTTGAATTTCAGGTTGGCATAGAGCGACGCGTTGATGTAGTTGGCGGGATTGACCAGGAGAATCGTATAGCCGTCGGGTTCCGCGTTGATCACCGACTCGGTGGCGATATTGTTGCCGGCGCCGGGCTTGTTCTCGATCACGAATTGCTGGCCGAGCCGCTCGGACATCCGCTGGCCAATCAGCCGCGCAATGATATCGGTGGCGCCGCCGGGCGGATATCCAACCACCCATTTCACCGGCCGGGTCGGATAATTCTGCGCCGCAGCGCTGCCGATCGAAGCGATTGCCGAAATGCCCATGGCGATCAGACAAATCGCGGTGCGACGTGAGGTCATGCAGTCTCCCCCGGCGGCCGCGTCGTGTCGCGCGGTCCGCGTCTGTTGAATTGACGACGGTCCGCGTTGTAACAAACAAAGCGGGAGACGGCCAGTGCGGCGGATCGCCCTAAATCGCGACGAAAGGATAATGCATGGCAGTCATGGTCGACGCGCTCGATCACCTCGTGATCAATGTCTCCGACGTGGCGCGTTCCGCCGAATGGTATCGAAAGATTCTCGGCATGGAGGTCAGGGTGTTCGATCCGGGCCCGGGCAAGACGCCGCGGACGTCGCTGGTGTTCGGCAATCAGAAGATCAATGTGCGGCCGCACGACGCCGACAAGGTCGAGTGGTTCACCGCGGACCACCAAACCGCCGGGAGCGACGATCTGTGCTTTCTCACCTCGAGCGCGCCGGACGAGGTGGTCGCCCATCTGAAGGCGCACGGCGTGGCGGTCGAGGCGGGTCCGGTTGCGAAGCAGGGTGCCCGCGGCACGCTGGGATCGGTTTATTGCCGGGATCCCGACGGCAGTCTGATCGAGATTTCGTCGTATGAGGGAGAGGCGTAGCCCCCTCACCATCATTGCGAGCTTGCCCATCCGATGGCAGAACTGCTTCCAAGCAAGAACAATCGAAAGCAGCCGGCAAGGCTGCGCGGGAGGACCAATGTCGAATTCACAGGCAGCGCCGGGCGTCGTGGGACCCTTTGCGGGCCTTGACGTGCCGTGGCTGCTGCGGATGCGCGCCGAAACGCGGCGCGACCATCCATTTCTGATCTGGGCGCCATTCGATGCGCCGGCGCGGATCTGGTCTTACGGCGAATTCAACGAGCGGGTCGGCGCGCTGGCCGCCGGGCTTGCCGCGCGCGGCATCAAGCCCGGCGAATTCGTGCTGATCCATCTCGACAACTGCATCGAGGCGATGCTGGCCTGGTTTGCCTGCGTCGAGCTCGGCGCCATTGCGGTGACCACCAACACCCGCTCGGCGCCGGCGGAGATGGAATATTTCGCCGGGCATTGCGGCGCCGTGGCCGCGATTACCCAGCCGGCCTATGCCGAGATGATATCGGCGCATTGCCGGAACTTGCGCTGGATGGCGGTGATTTCGCACGACGCGGGGGCTACGCCGGCGCAGGGCTTCAATCCCCGGCACGGCGACAGTTTTGAAGCGCTGTTCGCCGACAGCGCCGACCGGCCGCGCCGCGCGACCGATCCGCTAGCACCGTGCAGCGTGCAATACACCTCCGGCACCACGTCGCGCCCGAAGGCGGTGCTGTGGACCCACGCCAATGCGCTGTGGGGCGCCAAGGTCAACGCCGCACACCAGGATTTGCACGAAGGCGACGTGCACCAGACCTATCTGCCGCTGTTTCACACCAACGCACTGGCCTATTCGATGCTGGCGAGCCTGTGGGTCGGCGGGTCCTGCGTGATCCAGCCGCGATTTTCCGCGAGCCGGTTCTGGAGCGTGGCGCTGCAGTACGGCTGCACCTGGACCTCCACCATCCCGTTCTGCATGAAGGCGCTGCTGGAACACGAGATTCCCAGGAACCACAAGTTCCGGCTGTGGGGCACGGCGGTCAACGACCCGCCGCCGTTCGCTGCCTTCGGGATCAAGATCATCGGCTGGTGGGGCATGACCGAGACCATCACCCACGGCATCGTCGGCGAAGTCGACCAGCCCAACACGCCGATGTCGATCGGCCGCGCGGCGGCGGAATATGCCATCCGCATCACCGATGACGACGGCGCGCCGACGCCGGTCGGCGGCACCGGCAATCTCCTGATCAAGGGCGTTCCCGGGCTGTCGCTGTTCGCCGAATACCTGCACAACGAGAAGGCGACGCGGGAAAGCTTCGACGAGCACGGTTATTTCATCACCGGCGACCGCGTCACTTTGCTCGACCACGGCTTTATAAGATTCGGCGACCGCGCCAAGGACATGCTGAAGGTCGGCGGCGAGAATGTCGCGGCTTCCGAAATCGAGCAGGTGATCTCGGTCGTGCCGGGCGTGCGCGAGGCCGCGGTGGTGGCGAAGAAGCACCCGATGCTCGACGAGGTGCCTGTGGTGTTCATCATTCCGGCCGCCGGCGTCGAAGGCGCGCCCAGGGATCTGCACGACACCGTGATGGCCGCCTGCCGCAGCGCGCTGGCCGACTTCAAGGTGCCGCGCGAAATCCGTTTCGTCGACGAAATGCCGCGCTCGACGCTGGAGAAGGTGGCGAAGGCGGAGTTGCGGAAGATGCTGGAGTGAAGGCGCTCTTTAACGCATCATTCCGGGGCGATGCGCGGCAACGAACCCGGAATCTCGAGATTCCGGGTCTGGTCTACGCACCATCCCGGAATGACGGCGTGTAACCATCAATTATACCCGAACGCGATCGGGCGGAACGCCTGCAGCAGATGCTGGTCCAGCCCGTCTCCCATTTTCTCCATCATCGCGAACGCCCCGGCGTGGGTATACTGCATCCGGTAGGCCCGCTTCTCCACCAGCGCGGCGTAGATATCCACGATGGTGATCAGCCGCACGATATCGCTGATCTGATTGCCGCGCAGGCCATTGGGATAGCCCGTGCCGTCGAGCAATTCGTGATGGTGCAGGACCACGTCCAGCATTTCAGGCGGAAAGCCGCCTTGGGCCGCGAGCGCGTCGTAGCCGCGGCGCGGATGCTGGCGTATTATGGCCATTTCCTCTGGTGTCAGCGGCCCCGGCTTGTCGAGGATCGCTACCGGAATGAAGGCCTTGCCGACATCGTGCAGCAGCGCGGCGCGCACCAGCCGGCGCTGATCGTCCTCGCGCATGCCGAGGTGCTGCGCGAAAGCGACGGCGAAGCCGGTGACGAACAGGCAATGGCGATAGGTGTCGGTGTGGTGGCAGCCGACCGTGGTCAGCCATTCGCGCAGCGAGGAGTGCTTGATGGCCTTTAGAATTCTGTTTTCAGCCGCCACGATGTCGCTGAATTGCAGCGGAACACCCAAGGGAAGCTTCTCGAAGATCCTGACCATCACCTCGTGCGCGGCCTCGACGCCCCTGTTCAGCGCCTTGCCGCGGTCGGTCGCGTCGTAGCCATGGCTGTCGGGGAACGCGGCGCGGATGCGCTGCAAAATGGCCTGCGCATCGAACGGTCGCGATATCGTATCGGTGGCGCCCAGCGCCCAGGCCTGCATCGAGCCATGATGCAGCGCGTCGGCGAGCACGAACAGCCGCGGCATCGCGCGGTAGGCCTCGGAGCGCAGCTTGTTGCGGACCTGCTGCACGCCTTCGGGCGACCGCAGGTTGATATCGACCACGATGCCGGCGAACTGGCTGGGCGCGTCGGGGAGCTCCGATGTCGGGATGGTATCGACCTCGCCCACCATCTGCAGGATGCTGGCCAGTTCGCTGCTCTGATCGCTCCGGTCCGACGCCAGCAGCAGCCGGCGTTTGGGCGAGACTTGCGTGGCTGGGGCTGTCATGGATCCTCGGTGTGGCGGCGGTGACCTGCAACCAAGGCTACCCGACGAGAAGTTCGTCGGGCCTTAAGGGGCATTGTGAATTCAAGGCTAGCGCGAACGTTAAATATCTAGCGATCGCGATGGGTATGAGGCCTGGGATCAGTGCCTCACGCCAACAGGTCGCGCGAACGCGCGCTTGATGACAGGCTCCGCGAAGCAATTACCACAAGCTAGACTGTCGTCGCCCGGCTTG
>JAYSPJ010000861.1:0-3182 GCA_043722155.1 Bradyrhizobium sp. | reverse complement strand
CACCGAACTTTGCCCTGTGCCCAGAGGGTGCGATGTTCGATAATCTGCGCCGTGACTACCGCGCCATGACCGACATGATCTTCGGTGAAGCGCCGGCATTTGAGGGCATTATTGAAAGCATCGCGGCACTTGAGGCCAGATTGAACGCTCCCGATTAGCGTTCAATTGCAGCCCGACGCCGGATCGAGTTCTTGAATTAGCTCGAAAAAGCGTCGGAGCGCAGGATTATCATTACACCGGTCGAAAGGGAGCAGGATGTCTAGTCGGTATGCACGGCGCGAAGCGGAAAGGGCGCAGTAATGCCGCTCAATTTGACCGCTGTTACGCATGGAAAGCTCTGCCATGGATCGCGCTGGGAGATCGCCGATGAAGACGATCTTGCAGGCAAAATAGCCCTGCTTGCGCTCGGCCAATATCGGCATGTCGCCGCTATTTTGACCGGTATCGACAAGAAACAGCCCGCCACGCGCGCGGATACCGCAGCGGGTGCCATCACACTGCTAACAGTCCCTCAGGGTCAGGAACCTTACCATCGAGACGGCTGGATATTCCAGGCGATCTCCTGGATTGCCGCACATCAGGGTGAGAAGGGCGCGGTTGTCCGTGCGCCTCACGCGATCGCTGCGCATAAAGGTTTCGACGGGATGCAGCTGCGCCTAGATGCTGACGGCGAAACCGTGACAGCCGTTATCATCTTTGAGGATAAGGCGACGACCAACCCACGATCAACCATCAGAGGAGATGTCTGGAAAGGAATCCGTGCGCTCGAAAAGGGGCGACGAATGCCCGAGCTTATCCAAGAGACAGGGGCACTCCTAGAGGCCAACCAGCTTCGCTTCCCCGATCTTGACATCGATGCGGCGGTGGAAACGATACTGTGGGAGGAAGCCCGCCAATACCGGGTCAGCATCACCTCCGACGACACCCATAGCGAGGACGAGGCGCGTGAGGCCCTGTTCAAGGGATTCGACAAGGTCGCACCAGGGAAGCGCAAACGGCGGCAAGCCGAAACGCTTCATATTCCCGAGATGCGCAAATGGATGAAGCACTTTGCGACAACGGTGATCGGACATATCGAGGCGTGGAGGGACAATGTTTGATCCCGTCACCATCGATTTGATCGGTCAAGCACCGCCGCTCGACGCGCTAGATCTCGAAGCTCTGCCCCGGCGCTTCACCAACGCCTTCGCCGAGATCGTTGCCGCCCGCGTCAGGATGCGTGGTGCTATGAGCACTGACGATCATAGCGAGACTCTGGTCGAACTCGTTGGCGAGATGCGCCGACTAGCTGCAGCCCAGGAAGTGCTGGTCGCAACCGCGCCCGCCCGAGCTGACCGTGCAGCAGCAGCGTTCGTCGCTGGCACCGCCCATCAGCTGTGCCTACTTGCGGAAGGTACGGTCGACGAGGAGGAACCGCCACGCCAGTCATTTGTCGACGCAATCCGTGTCGCTCCGGAAATCTGCGCAACGCTCTTGTTTCTGATTGCCGATGCGCAGCCGGACGCCGCAGAGCTGTCGAAGCGAATCGTGACAGATTCCGAAAGCCGTTCAGCCGATGCAAGACTAATCGGCTCAATCGCGAGCCTTGCCGCAGGCCGAGTGGTGTCAATCCTCGCCGATGACGGCGATAATTACGATCTACCGGATGATCGGTCTGGACCAGGACTCGCTATCGACGCGCTGCTGAGGCGACTTCACGCGGGCGTCATCCAGTTGGCGAGAGAACTGCTTGCACCGCCCCCGGTCGACGGAGAAGAACTGGCAGTATCTCGCGCGCAGGCGATTTTCGCCGAGGTCAAGGATCTCGCCATTGCGCCAATCGAGGGCGTGTTCGGCGAGGACGGGCCGGATGCCGTCAGCGTCTTCCCGGGTCCGCTTCACCTCGCCAATCTATTGCTCTCGGTATCTGGCGACCTTGCCGAAGCGAGCCTGTGCCGTGTTCGCGCTCCTTCAGGATTAGACGAGAAGGCATGGAGGCGGATCATCCGCCGGGCCGCGCGCAAACGACCCTATCTCTGGCGCAATCACCGGGAAGCACTGGCTAACGGCTACCTCGCCACAGGAATTTCGGCGGCGATTAGCTTCCCGACTGGTGGCGGAAAGTCGACACTTGCGGAACTCAAGATCGCCGCCTGCCTGCTGACTGACAAGAAGGTTGTGGTGCTGGCCCCGACGCTGGCGCTAGTCGATCAGACTGCCTTTACACTGCAAAATGCGTTCAAGGGCTTCAGCGTTTTCGGTGACCTCGACGAGGAGATTACGTTCTCCGACATCATCGTTCTGCCGGAGATCATCGTCACCACGCCCGAACGGTGCCTGATGCTGCAATCGCTCCAGTCCGATGTGTTCAGGGACGTCGGGCTTGTCGTCTTCGACGAGTGCCATCTTCTCCACCCGCGAGAGGCGGACCGCAGCCGCCGCAGTGTCGATGCAATGCTCTGTATCCTGAACCTGACTCACTCGGCGCCAGAGGCAGATCTGCTGATGGTCTCCGCCATGATGAAGAACGCGACCGAAATGGCCGGCTGGATCGCGGAACTGACAGGACGGCCCTGCCTGCCGCTTGACCTCGCTTGGAAGCCGACCCGACAGGCGCGCGGATGCGTGGCTTACCGTGCTGATCGCATTACCGAACTAGAGACCTTGCTCTCGACCGAAAGAGCCAAGTCAAGCGCAGTAGGTGTTCCGACCGCACTCAAAGCACAGCTCAATGCGTCGCCTTTGGCGTTCTTCTGTTTGCGACAGACCTGGGCTACCCGGGACCGGCGTGACTATGCGCTGATGGCATTGCTCGACGAACCAGTACTGCTTGCAACCGGCGTCGCCAAACCAGAGAATCGCTGGTATCTGACGCCCAACGGCAACAAGGTTGCGGGCGAGATTGCCGCAGCTGCGGCCGGAGACGGCCTGAAGACACTGGTGTTTGTGCAAAGCACGATCGCAGCCGAGGCGACCGTCAATTATTTTCGTACACTACTCCCTAAGCGACGAGTCACCTTCACCGAGGACGAAGCTAATTGGCGGACGTTGGTCGAAGAGGAATTGGGTGGCCCGCAATATTGTTATCTCAAGCTCGATGCCAATGGACACGTCGAGGGCGGTGCCACGAGCCATCATGCCCAGTTGCTCAAGCCAGAGCGCTTACTGCACGAATCTCTCTTCAAACGTCGTGATGGAATTGA
>JAYSPJ010000860.1:0-1619 GCA_043722155.1 Bradyrhizobium sp. | reverse complement strand
CCCTGACGGACATACTGGCTGTCGGTGTAGAGATCGACGGTGCACGGCTTCTTCAGGGTTTCCAGCGCCGAGATCGCCGCCATCAGCTCCATGCGGTTGTTGGTGGTATGCGCCTCGCCGCCCTTCAATTCCTTCTCGACCTCGCCGAATTTCAGGATCGCGCCCCAGCCGCCCGGCCCCGGATTGCCCGAGCAGGCGCCGTCGGTGTGAATGGTGACCGCGGGCAGTGAGCTCACGCCGGCAGGCCCGAGGTTTCGACGCCGTAATCGCGGATGCCGGCCACGCTCTGCTGAAAGCGCAGCTTGCGGACATATTCCAGGGGATCCTTCGGGCGCACCAGCGCCCCCTCGGGCACGTTGAGAAAATCGACCAGCCGCGTCAGCAGGAAGCGCAGCGCGGCACCGCGCGCCAGCAGCGGCAGCGCGTTCTGCTCGGCTTCGCTCAATTCGCGCTCGCGGCCATAGGCGCCGAGAAAGGCGCGCGCCTTGGTGACGTTGAACGAACAATCGCTCTCGAAACACCAGGCGTTGAGGCAGATGGCGACGTCGTAGGCCAGCATATCATTGCAGGCGAAGGTGAAATCGATCAGGCCGGACACCCGCTCGCCGAGAAAAAAGACATTGTCCGGGAACAGGTCGGCGTGGATGACGCCTTGCGGCAAATTCTTCGGCCAGACGTTGCCTTCGAGGTGATCGAGCTCGGCGCGGAGAAAGTCGCGCAAGCCGTGCTGCAGCTCGTCAGCGCGCGAGGCGGCCTGTTCGAACAGCGGACGCCAGCCCGCCACCGACAGGGCATTGGGGCGCGTCATCGGAAAATCGCGGCCCGCCAGATGCATTTTTGCCAGCGCTTGCCCGACGCCGGCGCAGTGCGCGGCGTTGGGCTTGCGCGGCCAGATGCCTTCGAGAAAATTGATGATGACCGCGGGCCGGCCGGCCAGTTCGCTCAGGGCTTCGCCGCCTCGGTTTTTCAGCGGTTGGGGACAGATGATGCCGCGCGAGGCCAGATGCGTCATCAAGCCGAGAAAGAACGGCAGCTCGCTTTTGGCGACCCGCTTCTCATAGAGCGTCAGGATGAAATAGCCGCCGGCGGTATGCAGCAGGAAATTGGAGTTCTCGACGCCTTCGGCGATGCCCTTGTAGGACAAGAGTTCGCCGATGTCGTAGGCCTTGAGGAATTCCGCAAGCTCGTCGGCGGCGACGTCGGTGTAAACCGCCATGGTCGCCTACGCCGCGTCGGGCCGCAGCGAACGCGGCAACGGAAAGAACTCGTTCTCTTCCGCGGCCGAGACCGTCTCCACATGCAGTTCGTAGCGCTCGGCGAAGGCGCCCATGATCTCCTCGACGATCACTTCCGGCGCCGAGGCGCCCGCGGTGATGCCGAGGCTCTTGATGCCCTCGAACATTTTCCAGTCGATATCGCTGGCGCGCTGCGCCAGCACCGAGACCGGGCAACCCTCGCGCTCGGCGACTTCACGCAAGCGCTGCGAGTTGGACGAATTCGGCGCGCCGACCACGATCAGGGCGTCGACCACCGGCGCCACCTTCTTGACCGCGAGCTGGCGGTTGGTGGTGGCGTAGCAGATGTCTTCCTTGTGCGGGCCGGAGATGTTGGGAAACCGC